>CAJOLS010000007.1 GCA_905235535.1 uncultured Bacteroidales bacterium | reverse complement strand
TCCTGTCAAAATGGCAATAAATACTGTCAAAATGTCGCATTTGCGGGTTCCCGAAAATAGTTGTACCTTTGCTATGTATCTGTAGGAAGCGGAATGGATAAGGACCAACAGGAAATCCAGCGCAATTGGTATGCCGTCAAGGTGTTCTTCAACAAGGTGTTCAACCTGGAGGACATCCTGTCTGACATGGGCCTGGAAACCTACCTGGCCGTGCAGAAAGTGCAGCTCAAGGGTGCCGCCCACATGGCTGCCGCCCGCAAACTGGCCCAGGCAGGTCCCTACCACAGGCCGGACAGCCGGTACATCCAGGAAGGGCCGGTGATTTATGAGCGAAAGCCCCTGGTGAATTCCCTTATCTTTGTGAAAGCCACCGCCCCGCAGATCAAGGAAGTGGAGTTTTGCCTGAAGAATGAGGCGTTCTGGTACAAACCCTTGGGATTCATCTACAGGAAGGCCGATTTCAAGGAATACGCCATCATTCCCGAGGCCCAGATGGCCTCTTTCCGTCTGGTGGCGGAATCGGGCCTGAGCGGCCTGGAGTTCTTTGCGGAGGACGAAATTACCCGTTACAAGACGGGAGACCGTGTGCGCGTTTTGGGAGGCCCGCTCAAGGGGGCCGAGGGCTACATCAAACGTATCAAGAAGAACCAGCGCCTGCTGGTGTGCATAGAAGGCGTGATAGCTGTGGCCACCTCCTACATCCCTTCCGAACTGTTGGAAAAAGTAACTGAAGAGCCATGCCAGCCGAAGGAAACATAGTTGTCCGGCACGCCCGGGTGAACAACCTCAAGGACATTACGGTGGAGATTCCCCGCAATCGCCTGGTGGTGATTACCGGAGTATCCGGCAGCGGAAAAAGTTCCCTGGCCTTCGACACCCTGTTCGCCGAAGGGCAGCGCCGCTTTGCGGAAAGCCTGTCCTCCTATGCGCGCCAGTTCCTGGGACGCATGGCCAAACCCGATGTGGAGGCCATTGACGGCATTCCTCCGGCCATTGCCATAGAGCAGAAGGTGAATATCAAGAACCCCCGCAGTACCGTCGCCACCACTACGGAGATATACGACTACCTTCGCCTGCTGTTTGCCCGCATCGGCCGCACCTATTCCCCTGTGAGCGGAGAGGAGGTGAAAGCCCATACGGTCAAGGACGTGATGGAGGCCATAGACGACGGAAACCCCCATGCGCTCTATATCCTGGCCGATGTAAAATGGAATGCCCGGCAGGACAAGGTGGAACTGATGCTGGCCCTCAAGGAGGAGGGCTTCGGCCGTCTTTTCCAGCCGGCCGATGGCGGCGTCCTCCAGATAGAGGACGTGATGAAAATGGACGGGAAATACCCCGCCGGCCTCATGCTCCTGGTGGACCGTGTAAAGACGTCCGGCACCCTGGACGAAGACATGCGCATGCGCCTGAACGCTTCCATCCAGTCGGCCTTTGACAAAGGAGACGGAGACATGGCCTTGTGGTACAAGGATTCAGGGACCTCTGTCCCCTCATCCTTGAGCCGGTTTTCTTCTAAGTTTGAAAGGGATGGGATTACGTTCCGGCAGCCGGACGAGTATCTGTTCAGTTTCAACAGCCCGTTGGGCGCCTGCCCGGTTTGCGGCGGCCTGGGGAAGATTGTGGGCGTAAGCGAGGACCTGGTGGTGCCGGACAAGACCCGGAGCATCTACGACGGGGCCATCGCCTGCTGGAGGGGAGAGAAGATGAGCTGGTTCAAAGACCAGCTTATCAAGAATTCCGAGAGGCTGGGCATCCCCATTTTCGAGCCTTACGCCAAACTCACGGAAAAGCAGAAACACATTATCTGGACGCACCGGGGAGACTATGAAGACCCGGATGCCTATTGCGGCCTGGACCAGTTCTTCGAATGGGTAGAGAGCAACCGCTACAAAATCCAGTACAAATATATGTTAAGCCGATACAGCGGCCGCACCACCTGCCATGCCTGCGGAGGAAGCCGCCTGCGCAAGGAAGCCCTGTATGTGAAGGTGGCCGGGAAAACCATTCATGACCTTCTGAGCATGACGGTGGAGGAGCTGTTGAAGTGGTTTACAGATTCTTCACCCTCCGGGTTCAGAATGACAATAACGCCCCATGAGGAAGAGATAGCGGGAAAAGCCATTGAGGAGATATGCTACCGGCTGCAATGCATTGAAGACGTGGGGCTGGGGTATCTGACCCTTAGCCGTACCATGAACACGCTCTCCGGCGGCGAAAGCCAGCGGGTGAACCTGGTAACGGCCCTGGGCAGTTCCCTGGTGGGCAGTATGTACATTCTGGACGAACCTTCCATCGGCCTGCATCCCCGGGATACGGAGCGGCTTATTGCCGTGCTCAGACGCCTGAGGGACATTGGCAACACCGTGGTGGTGGTAGAGCACGACCCTGAGATTATCCGGGCGGCAGACTGCCTCATAGACCTGGGCCCGAAGGCCGGTCTGAACGGTGGGGAGATTGTGTACATGGGAAAGATCCCCGATCAGGCCGGTGATGACGGAGTAGCCCGGGATGAGGGTGTGGGCGTCATGGCCGACACCGATCGGCCATCTCTGACTTTGCAGTACCTGGCCGGCATCCGGAAGCCGTTCGTGCGGGAGAAGAACCCCTGGCGGTACTCCATCACGGTGGAGGGCGCCATGCAGAACAACCTCAAGGACATTGACGTCCGGTTCCCGCTGAACGCCTTTACCGTGGTGTCCGGCGTGTCCGGCAGCGGAAAAAGCTCGCTGGTGGGGGACATCCTGTATTTGGCCCTTCATCGGCGCATCAACGAGACGGGAGACCTCCCGGGCACCTTCAAGGACCTTTCCGGAGACCTCAGCCGCATTACCCGCGTGGAGTACGTGGACCAGAATCCCATCGGCAAAAGCTCCCGTTCCAACGCCGTCACCTACCTCAAGGTGTACGACGACATCCGCAAGCTCCTTTCGGACCAGCAGTATGCCCGCATCAACGGGTACACGCCGTCCTTCTTCTCCTTCAACCAGGAGGGCGGCCGGTGCCCGGAGTGCCAGGGAGACGGTTTTGTGAAGATTGGCATGCAGTTCATGGCCGATGTAACCATGGTGTGCGAAAGCTGCGGCGGCAAGCGCTTCAAGCCGGACATCCTGGAGGTGCGTTACCAGGGCCTCAATGTGGACGATATCCTGAATATGAGCGTGGAGCAGGCCATCGCCTTCTTTGGCGTGCAAAAGGACGAGGCGGCGCACACCATAGCCGTCAAACTGCAGCCGCTGGTGGATGTGGGGCTGGGCTATATCAAGCTGGGTCAGCCGTCCAGCACACTCTCCGGAGGCGAAAGCCAGCGCATCAAGCTGGCATATTTCCTCTCGCTGGCATCCGGCGGGCGGGAAAAGATCCTCTTCATCTTTGACGAACCCACCACGGGCCTCCATTTCTACGACGTGGAGAAGCTGTTGAAGGCCTTTGACGTTCTCATCGGCAAGGGACATACCGTCATAGTGGTAGAGCACAATGTGGATGTAATCCGCAGTGCCGACTGGGTCATAGACCTGGGCCCGGACGCCGGGGACCGCGGCGGGGAAGTGGTGTTTGCCGGAACGCCGGAAGACTTGAAGAAACAAGGGAAAACATTTACAGCTAAATACTTATGAAAAGGATAGCTGCCATAACCATGGTCCGGAACGATGACTTCTACCTGCGCAAGTGGGTGGAATATTACAGCCGTGAACTGGGCGGGAAGGAGCATCTGTACATCTTCTTCGACGGCCTGGACCAGGAGATTGCGTTTTTCTGTGAGGGAACGCACGCAGAGAAAGTGGCCAAGATTGGCACCCACGTGATATCGGCCGAAAAAGGCCGGCTCAAATTCCTTTCGGAGAAGGCGGCGCACCTGCTGGCCGATGGATACGACCTGGTCATCGGCGTGGATGCCGACGAGTTCGTCATCGTAGATCCCAGGCTGGGAAAAACGCTGGCGGAGTTCCTGGGCGGGCTCAAGGTAAAGGGTTCGGCCTCCGGCCTGGGCCTGGATTTTGGCCAGAAGTTGGGAGAGGAACCCGATGTAACGGAAGACAGGCCCTTCCTGCAGCAGCGGCATTACGCCCAGATAGGGACCCGCTACACCAAGCCGTCCATCCTGGCGGAGCCCTATACCTGGGGCAGCGGCTTTCATCGCATCAAGGGACATAACTTCCACATTGTGAAGGATTTGTACCTGTTCCACTTTGGCTATTTTGACATGAAGCGCCTTCAGGACCGTTTCCAGGACCAGGACCGCCTGGCCCAGGGCTGGGGACGCCACATGCAGAAGCGTTCCCGCGCCATCCGCCTGGTGACAGACCTCAAGGCCCGCGCTTTCGAGCCCTGGACGGCCTTCGCCCGTTTTGTACAGAAGATAGCCCGGCCGCCCTATGCCTGGAACAAGCCGGGTATGTTCGGCCTTAAGATTGTGGTCCGCATTCCGGACCGTTTTCAAAACATTATCTGATGAAACAGTATCCTTTGGTTTCTGTGATTGTGCCTGTCTATGGGGTTGAGGACTACATCGGCCGCTGTGCAGAGTCTCTCTTGGGGCAGACATATCCCAATCTGGAGTGCATCTTTGTGAACGACGGCACCCGGGACCATTCCATGGAACGGCTGGCCGATGTCGTGGCACGATATCCGGAGCGTAAAGTAAAGATTGTCAATAAAGAAAACGCCGGGCTTCCCAGGGCAAGGAAATCCGGTTTGGAGGTGGCTGCGGGTGAATTCATCATGCACTTGGATGCCGACGACTGGATGGAACCGGACGCCGTAGGGCGGATGGTGGAGAAAGCCGTCCAGACCGGAGCAGACCTGGTGTATTGTGATTTCTGGAAAGAATACGGCCATCGCAGCAAACTGGAGCGGGAAAAGGCCTATTCTGTGGAAAACAAGCAGAAGTGGATGCTGCGCCTGTATAATTATACGGCTTATGGCTATATCTGGACCAAGATGGCCCGGAAGGAACTGTATAAGGATATTTTCGTGCCGCGTTTTGGCATGCATGAGGATATAGTCTATTCCACGCAGCTTATCTGGAGAGCCGCTTCCATCGCCCAATTGAGCGTTCCGCTTATCCATTACCGCCGGGACAATCCCACTTCCGTTACGCGGGATGCCCGGCCCCTCCGGCGGCTGCAGTCTGCCCGGAACATGCTGGATTTGTATGTGAACGGCGGCCCCGAAGTGGAAGTGGTGAAGGCCGATATCATCCTTCGCGCCTCCTGCATGGCATACCGTTACGACCATAACCTCTTTAAGGAATATCCTTTCCTGTATGAAGAGGCGCACCGGCTGCCTTGGATGCCTGGGCGGCGCGTGCTGCTGGTGCAGCAGCTTGTCCTGAAGTGTTTTTTGGCGACTCATCATTTTTAGGTAACTTTGCAGGGATATGATAGAGGTAATCAGAACAGCCATTCCCGGTTTGCTCATCCTGGAACCCAAGGTGTTCGGGGATGAGAGGGGTTATTTTATGGAAAGCTGGAACCAGCGGGATTTCGATGCCGCCGTGGGCCGGCCCGTCCGCTTTGTACAGGACAACGAGAGCAAGAGCCGGTACGGCGTGCTGCGTGGTCTGCATTACCAGAAGGGCCGGTTTGCCCAGAGCAAGCTGGTGAGGGTGGTTTCCGGCCGGGTGCTGGACGTGGCGGTGGATATCCGCCGCGGTTCCCCCTGGTTCGGGAAGTATGTCTCCTGCGAACTTTCCGGAGAGAACCACCGTCAGTTTTTCATTCCCCGTGGCTTTGCCCATGGCTTTTCGGTCCTTAGCCCGGAGGCCGTGTTCCAGTACAAGTGCGACTGCCTCTATGAACCTTCGGCAGAGGGGGCTATAGCCTGGAACGACCCTTCCCTGGGCATTGAGTGGGGCCTTCCGGAAGAGGCCATCCTTCTTTCCGGGAAGGACAGGCATCATCCTTTTCTGGCCGATGCAAAAGACCTCTTCGATTATAACATAGACTATTACGCAGAATGAAGATCCTGGTAACCGGCGGCTGCGGCCAACTGGGCATGTGCCTTAGAAGATCCTTCGCTAACGCTCAGGATGACAACCCTGTCATTCTGAACGGAGTGAAGAATCTCTCCGTTGTTTACACCGATGTGGCAGAAGCACCGGACACGCTCTTCCTGGATATTGCGGACGTATCGGCCGTGAAGGCGTTTGTGGAAGAGCATCAGATAGATACCATCATCAACTGCGCCGCCTATACCAATGTGGATGCGGCCGAGGACAACGAGCCTCTGGCGGAGCTCCTGAATGCCAGGGCGGTGGAGAACCTGGCTGTAGCCATGAATGAGGTGGATGGCCTGCTGGTGCATATTTCTACGGATTATGTCTTTGGGGCAGAACCTTATAATATGCCCTGCCGGGAAGATCAGAAGGGCACTCCTACGGGCGCTTATGGCCGCACCAAGCTGCACGGGGAAGAAGCCATCCTCCGCAGCGGAGTGCGCCACGTGATTATCCGTACGGCCTGGCTCTACAGCGAATACGGCAAGAACTTCGTCAAGACCATGCTGCGCCTCACGGCCGAAAAACCTTCCCTGAAGGTAGTTTTCGACCAGGTGGGAACCCCCACCTATGCCGGAGACCTGGCAGAAGCCATTGTCGCTATCCTCTGTCATTCTGCTTCCTGTCATTCTGAGCGAAGCGAAGAATCTTTCACCGGCATCTATCATTTCTCCAACGAAGGCGTCTGCTCCTGGTACGACTTTGCCAAAATGATCGCAGAATACGCCGGCCATGCGGCCTGCGACATCCAGCCCTGCCACAGCGACGAATTCCCGTCCAAAGTCCATCGGCCCGCCTATTCCGTCCTGGACAAAACCAAAATCAAGGAAGCCTTCGGCCTTCGCATCCCTTATTGGACGGATTCCCTGAAAAAGTGCGTCAGGAATCTGTCAGAGCCTCTTTGTTAACCCTCCAGCCGTCCTCTCCCAGGCCGTCCCCGCGGGGACACACCGTAATCCGGTACCAGGTGTTCCGGAATACGTCAAAATTGTTCAGGGATTCCCCCAGATAGAAGCGATAGAGGATTCTGTCTCCCACCCGGGTATGATGGGCGGGAGAGTGGTACTCGGCCTTTAATTCTATATAGGAGCAGATGTTCTGGTAGGTGCCGTCGGCAAAGACTTTGCCGCTGTCTGTGAGGACGTTGTCCAGGAGGTCTCCCTGGCAGTTTTCCAGCAGGTACACGTTCACGCTCCGGCTCATGCCCGCCCCGGAGCTTTCGTTGAGGGCGCTCACCTCAGAACCAGTCTTGGAATAGCCCCGGTTGAAGGTTTCCTGCGGGCCGCTCACCTTGCTGGGACCTATCAGCTGCACCGAGGAAGGGCAGGCGCCCACCCGCACGTCCGTCACCTGGAACTGGACATCGGCCTGCAGCTGGCTGCGGTCTATGCTCAGTTCAATGCGGGCCATCAGGCGCTCTAAGGGTATTTCCAGGAAACTGTCGTCCCCGACGGTCACTTCCTGCAGGAAGGCGGCCATGGGAAGGCCCTGCGAGAATTCGTCCGGGTAGGCCATGTGGTAGCGGTATGCCCGGGCCTCCTCCAGGGTGCGGAAGGGGAGTTCGTATCCCAGGTTGGCCGTGGCCAGGATGGTATAGGGGACATCCCTCAGAAGCCTGGTGTTGTACTGGACCTTTCCTCCCACCGTTTTGAGGGAACGGTAGGGGACATAGACCCTCTCTTCCAAAATGCCGAAGGCGTTGAAGATGTAGAGGTTATAGTCGGAGATGCGGGTGTCGTCCGGGTCGCCTGCGCGGGTGGCGGGAAGGCCTTGCGGGTTTAGGATGAGTGCGATGGATACCAAAGGCTCCCGCTCCCGGGAGCAGGCGGCCAGAACGACCACGAGGATAAGAAAAAACTTTTTCATAATCAGAATGTTACGGTACTTGGTTCCCGGGTTTCCCAGGGAACGGTAAGGGTTTCTACCAGCACGGCGTCGCTGGAGACGGGAATGTCCGGGTCCGGGGAACCCATACGCCGGAGGGTTATGTCGTAGCTGTAAACCTTCCCTGCTTCCAGATGGGGAATCTCTATGGGATAATAGCACAGATGTCCGTCCACCGTGCCTTCCAGCACCAGCCTGGTGCGGGGAATTCCCTCCTCTATGCCCGGATTGGCGTAGCAATAAAAGCGTATGTCCGGGTACTGCCTGGAAGGGCCGATGTCTCCCAGACCCTTTTGCAGCACCATCTCCGGGCGGGGAAGGGCCAGGGTAGCCAGGCTGTCCAGCGCCCCGGCATTGATCCAGGAAACCGGATGTCCGCCTCCCGGTCCCAGCGGTTTGTATTCCGTTCCGGCATAGGTGAGATAAAGCTTGCTATTGGAAAAGAACTTGCCGGTGTACGGTCTGCCGCTGAAGTCGCAGGAGACGGAGCGGATCCGGATTTGGGAAAGCATGGGCTGCAGGTTCAGGAGGGTTACCCGGGAGGCGCCCTGGTCCAGAAGGGTCTCGGCTACCAGCCGGGGCGCACCCAGGTCTTCCTCTTCCAGCCGGTAGGTTTTCTTGCACAGGCTGCCGTAATTGAGGATGTCCAGCCAGGGGTCCGTGAGCCCGGCGGTGCCGGACAGGGCCACCAGCCTTTTGGCTCCCGCACCCGATACCCCGTACGGATGATAGGGGCCCTGTACGTCCAGAATCTGTTGGTAGGTGTCCAGTTTCTGGGCCCCGAGGGTGTCAAAAAAGAATAAATCGATGGCATCCGCTGTTGTATTTTTTGTCCATTGTATATAAATTTGTGGTTTGGTGTGAGCCTCCGTACTGTATGTTACGTGTTCGCACGAAGAAAAAAAGGCCGGAACCTGCAGGATGGCAGTTAGGATGGCTGCAGACTTGCAGCCTTTGAATTGGTGCAGAATAATCGGGTGTAATAGCGTAGAAGTCCGGCCTGTTTTGTTTCTTCGTGACATGGTTTGCGGTTTTTTGGTCTTGGGCAAAGCTACACACGAGAGCACCAAACTTGCAAGCATCGTAAAAAAAGTATTGCTGTTTCCACCGAATGTGGCGAAAGTTTTTTTGTTTTAACCGAAAAATCGGTTGAAAAAAATATTTTTCTTATGAATCTTGCGAGATTTTTCTACCCCATGCGGGAGCTTGTCCCCATCTTTGAAAGCCAGGCAGGGCTTTTGGAAGAGAGTTCCCGGCTCCTTTGTGAAATGCAACAGACGCTGGATCCGGCCAACTGGAGGAAGTTGTTCTACGAAATCCGGAATAACGAGCACAAGGGAGACGCCATGCTCACGGAATTCCGGGAAGTGCAGCGGGCGTTGCCCCTGCGTGCCGGTGTGCGAAGGGAACTGAGCACCATTGCCATGGCCCTGGACGACGCCCTGGACGTTATCAAAGACGCCTCCAACGCCATTAACATCTATAATCCCGCCAAGATAGACCCCCAGCTTCAGGACTTGGCCCGCATCATTTTGGACGAGGCCAGCGCCCTCCGGCAGGTTTTCCCGCTCCTGAGGGATGTCAAGAAGAATGCATCGGCCATCCAGCTGCAGGCAGACCGCGTCACAGAACTGGAGCACGATGCCGACGAGGCCTACGAGGCTTATGTGGGCTACATCTTTTCTGAAGAACCGGATCTGAGGGAAATGACCAAGTACAAGAACCTGGCAGAGCTTTACGAAAAGGCAACGGATTCGGAAAAACACGTTTCGGACTGCATCCGTATCCTGCTGATGCGCTACGACAATTAGCTTTATCGGCAAATAACAAAAAACCCGGCTCCAACGAGCCGGGTTTTTTGATGCTTGAAAGGACGGTTAACCGCCGAAGTTGTCGAACAGGATGCTCTCGGGAGCCACTCCCAAGGAGTCCAGGAGGTCCACAACGCACTTGGTCATCATAGGCGGGCCGCACATGAAGTACTTGATGTCCTCGGGGGCCTCGTGGTCCTTGAGGTAGGTCTCGTTCATCACGTTGTGCACGAAGCCGGCGGTGTATTTCACGCCTGCGGCATCGGCTGCAGGGTCCGGACGGTCCAGGGCCAGGTGGAAGTGAAAATTCGGGAAGTCCTTCTCGATTTCTGCGAAATCTTCCAGGTAGAAGGCTTCCACCAGGGCGCGGGCGCCATAGAAGAAGTGAACTTCCTTCTTGGTCTTGAGGGTCTTGAACAGGTGCATGATGTGGCTGCGGAGGGGAGCCATACCGGCGCCACCGCCCACGAAGATGTATTCCTGGCTGTCCGGGTCTTCCTTGGGGAGGAGGAATTCTCCGTAAGGGCCGGAAATCATCACCTTGTCACCCGGCTTGCGGGAGAACACGTAGGTGGAGGCGATTCCCGGAGGAACACCGGGGACGAACTTGAACACGCCCTTGGGCTGGGTGCGGTCGAACGGAGGGGTTGCGATACGCACGTTCAGCTTGATGAGGTCCTTTTCGGCCGGATACGAGGCCATGGAATAGGCACGGATGGTGGGAACGGTATTCTTGAACTTCAGGGAAGTGATGCCGTACTTTTCCCAGTCACCCTTGTAGATATCGGCCACGCCCATGTCGGAGAAATCGGCCTCATACTCTGGAATGTCAATCTGGATGTACTCACCGGACTTGAAGTCGATGTGCTCGCCCTCGGGCAGGCGCACGGTGAATTCCTTGATGAAGGTGGCCACGTTCTCGTTGGAGATAACCTCGCACTCGAGTTTCTTCACGCTGAGGGCGCTCTCCGGAACAGCAATCTGGATGTTGTCCTTAACCTTCACCTGGCAGCCCAGACGCCAGCCTTCCTTGATCTGCTTGCGGGAGAAGAAGCCCGTTTCGGTGGGAAGGATGGTTCCGCCGCCTTCCAGTACCTGGAGTTTGCACTGGCCGCAGTTGGCCTTGCCGCCGCAGGCGGAGGGAAGGAAGATGCCGTGATCGGCCAGGGTGTGCATAACGTCTCCGCCCGGAGTGACTTCCAGCTCCTTGGTGCCGTCGTTGATGTTGATCTTAACGGTACCGGAAGGAGTGACGGCAGCTTTGATCACCAACAGGAGGGCGACCAGGATCAAAGTCACTACGGTAATGACGATGATGGAGAAAATAATTGTATTTCCCATAATCTTGGTCCTCCTTTACAGTGAAATGCCCATGAAGGTCATGAAGGCGATGCCCATCAGACCCACGGTGATGAAGGTGATACCCAGGCCCTTGAGGGCGGCGGGGACGTTGGAGTAGCTCATCTTCTCCCGGATGGCGGCCAGGGATACGATGGCCAGGAACCAGCCGAAGCCGGAACCCAGGGCGTAAACGGTGGCTTCGCCGATGTTGAGGAAGTCTTTCTGCTGCATGAAGAGGGAACCGCCCAGGATGGCGCAGTTCACGGCAATCAGAGGCAGGAAGATACCCAGGGCGGAGTAGAGCTCGGGAGAGAACTTTTCTACCAGCATTTCCACAATCTGCACGATGGCGGCGATGACGGCGATGAACACGATGAAGCTGAGGAAACTCAGGTCCACTCCCTCGATGAGGGCGTCGGGAGCCAGCACATAGGTGTTGAGCAGGTAGTTGACGGGAAGCGTGATCAGGAGCACGGCGATAACCGCGACACCCAGGCCAGCCGCCGTTTTTACATTCTTCGATACTGCCAGGAACGAACACATTCCCAGGAAGTAAGCGAAGATCATGTTGTCCACGAAGATGGACTTGACGAATAAGCTAAGATATTCCATAGGGCGCGATTATTTTTCCTGGAGATCTTTCTGGATACTGCGCTGCACCCATACGATGCATCCCAGCAGGATGAGGGCGAACGGAGGCAGGATCACCAGGTTGTTAGGTACATAGCCGAAGCGGTTCAGGATATCGATGCCGAAGAGGGTTCCGCTGCCCAGGAGCTCGCGGAAGAAGGCGACGATGATGAGGATGAGACCGTAGCCGGCGCCGTTGGCCACACCGTCCAGGAAGCTGGGCCAGGGCTTGTTGCCCAGGGCGAAAGCCTCGATACGGCCCATCACGATACAGTTGGTGATGATGAGGCCGATATAGACGGACAGCTGCTTGTCGATGGCGTAGGTGGCTTCGAAGCTCTTGAGCACCTGGTCCACCAGGATAACCATCATGGCCACCACCACCAGCTGGACGATGATACGCACGCGGCCGGGAATGGTGTTACGCAGCAGGGACAGGATGAGGCTGGAGATGCCGCAGACCACAATCACGGAGAGGGCCATGACCAGCGCACCCTTCAGGGTGACGGTTACCGCCAAGGAAGAGCAGATGCCCAGTACCAGGACGGTAATCGGGTTCCCCTTGAAAATGGGGTTCAGAATGGTTTCTTTCAGTTTTGCATCCATGGCTTATTCCTCCTCAGATTTGGGTTCTTCTTCCCCCTGGCAGCAGCCGGGCTGGCTGCCCTGGAAATACTTGGCATAAGCGCCCAGCCAGGCGTCGATGGCGGCATCCAGGCCCTGGGAAGTCATGGTGGCACCGGAGATAGCGTCTATCTCGTTGTCCACAAGGCTCTTGCCCTGGGCGTCCTTGGGTGCGCCGCCCTTCACAATCTTGAAGACGTTGGCGCTGGAGAAATCGGCCACTTCGCCTACGAATTCCTGCTGGAAGGAAGGGTCGTCCTTGATTTTGGCACCCAGGCCGGCGGTTTCGGACTCATGGTCGAAATAGGCGCCGGCGATGGTGGCGCTGTTGTTCTCGAAGGAGATGTAACCCCAGATGGGGCCCCACAGGCCGGCACCGTAGATGGGAACCACCGTACGGCCGTTCTTGAACACGAACACGGGAAGTTCGGGCTCTCCGGTCTTGTTGGCGCCGCCCTTGATGTTGTAATTCTGGCGCTTGAGGGCCTTGGGGCTGTACACCTCAATGTTCCCGCGGGTGATATCCAGTTCGCGGAGCACCTTGCCGCTCAGGTCAATCACAAAGGCTTTTTCAATTTCCTGTGCATACTTGTCCAGCTTGGCGGCGTTGCCCAGCTTGTCCAGTTCGGCCTTGGTGCCGTACCGGGCGGAGGTGAGCATCTGGGAAATGGTTTCCGCCTTTTCATTTGCATCCTGCTTGGCCTTGAGGCTCTGGGATACAAAGGCCAGAAGCGCTGCCACTACCACCACGATGACAGTGGTGTAGATGACGGTATATACGTTGTTGTTTGTATTCATGGCGCTTATCCTTTAGGCGGTTATTGTTTTTTTGGCACGGCGGCTGATGTGGGCCGATACCACGCAGTGGTCAATGAGCGGGGCCATGGTGTTCATGAGCAGGATGGCCAGCATCATGCCTTCCATGTAACCGGGGTTCCACAGTCGTACAACAATGGCGAGGGCACCTACCAGGAAGCCGTAAATCCATTTGCCGGTCTCGGTCTGGGCGGAAGTGACGGGGTCCGTAGCCATGAAGACGGAACCGAAGAGGAAACCGCCCATGACCAGCTGATAGTAGCAGGGAACCACCGTGGCGCCGGAAATCTGGCCCAGCCAGCCCACCAGCAATCCACCGGCGATGGAACTGACCATGATCTTCCAGGAAGCCACACCCGTCCAAACGAGGATGAAGGCGCCGATGAGAATGGCAATCACGCTGGTTTCACCGGTAGAACCGGGGATTAAGCCGTAGAACATGTCCAGGAAGGTGTACTGGCCCACGGTACCGGAAGCGGCGTCAAAGGCGCCGTCATGGGCGATGGCCAGCGGAGTGGCGGCAGACACGGCGTCCACACCCTTGAGGGCGGGGACCCAGGTCTTGGTCACCCACACGGAGGAGCCGGACATGGAGGACGGATAAGAGAAGAAGAGGAAGGCGCGGGCCACCAGGGCCGGATTCCAGATGTTCATGCCGGTGCCGCCAAACACCTCTTTGACAAGGATGACGGAGAAGGCGACGGCCAGGGCGAGCATCCACAGCGGGACGTCCACCGGAACAATCAGGGGAATGAGGAAGCCGGTGACGAGGTATCCCTCGTTCACTTCTTCGCCGCGGATCTGGGCCGATGCGAATTCGATGCCAAGGCCCACGATGTAGGAAACCACGAACAGCGGAAGCATCCGGAGCAGTCCGTACCAGAGCATGTGCCAGAAGTCCCAATTCAGGTTATAGTGGAGAGAGGTCTGCAGACCCACGTTGAACATGCCGAACAGGGCGGCCGGTACCAGGGCGATGACCACCATGATCATGACACGCTTGAGGTCTATACCGTCCCGCACGTGTGCACCCTTGGCCGATACGGTGCCGGGTACGCGCAGGAAGGTGTCGAAAGCGTCGGCGGTGGAATGCCACCAGGGAGTTTTCTTTTCGTCTGCCATAGCTAAGCCATTTCTTTAATCATGAGGTCTATACCATTTTGGATAATGGCCTGGATTTCGTTCTTGGAAGGGTCAACGAAGTCGCACAGGGCGAGGTCTTCCGGCAGCACTTCATAGATGCCGAATTTCTCCATCTTCTCGATGTCACCGGCCAGGCAGGCCTTGATGAGGTAGATGGGGAAGATGTCCATGGGGGTGACATCCTCGAAGCATTTGGTTTCTACGAAGGCACGGACACCGCCGTGCAAGTTGGTATCCATGTTGTACTTCTTGCGGGGAGCGAGCCAGGAGAAGTAGCACCAGGAAGAGCTGAACACCTTGGTCCGGACGGGCTTGGCCCAACCCAGCCATTCGCGCTTGTCGCCTTCCTCCAGAAGGGTGAGCTGGTCTTCGAAGAAGCCCAGGTAGCCGTCGGCACCCAGGTTTTCTCCGGTGAGGACGTCTCCGCCCACAACACGTACGCCTTCCTTGACGTCGGTGATGTCTTTCACGGGCGTGCCGGGGAGGGCCACCACATAGCCGGTCTTGGCGGCGGCGGGGCCGGTGACGGCCACCTTGCGGGTCAGGTCCAGCTTGCCGGTGTTGATTACGTGGCCCAGGGCGGCCAGGTTGAGCAGGGACATCGTCCACACGGTCTCACCCTTGTGGATGGGCGAGATGTGGCTGATTTGGACACCTACGTTGCCGGCCGGATGGGGACCGCCTACGGCATGGAGCTTGGCATTCTTGATGCCGCCAAAGGACGACCCCGCCTTTCTTACACAGAAGTGCACGGGAGCAATCTTGCCCAAAGCGTCCACGCCGGCCTGAATGTCGGTCCTGGCTTCCACCAGGGTGAAATCAGTGTCCGTCGCTAAGGGAGCCGTGCTGAAAGAGGAAATGAAAATTGCCTTGGGCGTGATGTCCGGGTTGGCCATGATGCCGTAGGGACGCTGGATGAGGGAACCCCAGAGACCGGTTTTCAGGAGCAGGTCTTTGGTTTCCCGGGCCGATGCAGGAGCGTTGGCGCCGAAGTCCACAAACTCCTGCTGGGAATCGGCCTTTACCAGGATTGCCAGCAATTTTCTCTTTTCGCCCCGGGCGATTCCGCATACGGTGCCGCTCACCGGCGTAGTGAACAGAATCTCGGGACGCTGTTTGTCGGCCATCACGGGGGAGCCTGCCTTCACTGTATCGCCTTCCTTCACAAGAAGACGGGCCACCAGACCCTTGAAGTCGGTGGGCTTTACAGCTACTATGTCAGGAACCACGGTTTTGATGACCTCGGGGGCTGCAACACCTTTCAGAGGAATGTTGAGACCCTTTTTCAAAGCGAGATGGTTTGACATTATTTTTGAGGTTTTGTGTATTTCCAAAAATACGTCGCGAAGTTACGAAAAATTTGCTAATTTCGCACCATATAAATGAGCTCTTTCCTAAAAAGTCCCAATGGGTTTGGGGAGGGGGTGACACAGGTTTTTAAAGTGCGAGAGGAAATGTAATGAGTGACAGGATTTTGAGTGAATTGAATCCCGAACAGAAAAAAGCGGTGGAGTGTATTGAGGGGCCGATGTTGATTGTGGCCGGCGCCGGGTCCGGAAAGACCCGCGTATTAACCTCCCGGATAGCTTATCTGATTCAGCAGGGAATTCCCCCGGAGCGCATTCTCGCCCTCACCTTCACCAAGAAGGCGGCCGGCGAGATGAAAGAGCGGATTGCCCTCATGGTAGGGGAGCGCCAGGCCCGCCGGCTGTGGATGGGTACGTTCCATTCCGTGTTCATCCGCTTCCTGCGGGAATTCTCGGACGCCGTCGGCTTTCCCTCCACCTTTACCATCTACGATACCACGGATTCCGTGAGCTGCATCAAAACCTGCATCAGGCAGCTGAACCTGGACGACAAGGTGTACAAACCCAAGGAGGTGCTTTCCCGCATTTCCAAGGCCAAGAACGACCTCGTAACCCCCACGCCCTACATGCAGGGGGCCGGAGGCTACAGGGACGACGACAACAAGCACAAGAAACCGGAGATTCACCGCATCTATGCCCTTTACTGCCAAACCTGCCGCCAGGCGGGCGTGATGGACTTCGACGACATCCTCCTGTATATGAACGTGCTGTTCAAACGCAGCCCGGAGGCCCTGTCGGCCGTTGCAGGCCGGTTCAGCCACATCCTGGTGGACGAGTACCAGGACACCAACATGGCCCAGTACCTCATCCTTCGCAAGCTGGCCGCCTCTCACAAGAACCTGTGTGTGGTGGGAGACGATTCCCAGTCCATCTACGGTTTTCGCGGGGCCCAGATCCAGAACATACTGAATTTCCAGAAAGACTTCCCGGAGGCCCGGCTGTTCCGCCTGGAGCGCAATTACCGCAGCACCCGCACCATCGTGAACGCCGCCAATTCCCTCATCGCCCACAACGAGGGCCGCATTCCCAAAAACTGCGTCTCCATGGGTGAGGAGGGGGAGAAAATCCATATCGTACGCTCTTTCACCGAGCAGGAGGAGGCCATGCAGATTGCATCGGCCATCATCAGCCGGGTGCGCATGGCGGGGGCCGAATACGAAAACTTTGCCATCTTGTACCGCACCAATTCGCAGTCCCGTGCCCTGGAAGAGCAGCTGAGGCGCCGCAATATCCCTTATATGATATACTCCGGCAATTCCTTCTTCGAGAGGGCCGAGGTGAAGGATATGATGGCCTATTTCAAGTTGGCGGTGAACCTGAATGACGACGAATCCTTCCGCCGCATCGTGAACAAGCCGGCGCGCGGCATCGGGGACACCTCCCTGAATGCCCTCACTCTGGCGGCCCGCGAGGAGCAGGTGTCCCTGTTCAAGGCTGCCGCCCTGCCCAACCTGGAGAGTTTCGGCCTCAAAGCTGCCGCTATCGGCAAAATCCGCACTTTCTGCACGCTCATGGAAAAGGCCTCTCAGGAGGCCCGCGAGTCAGACGCGTACGACGTGGCCATGTCCCTGGCTTCCGAAAGCGGCCTCTACCTATTTTTCAAGGCTGATAATTCCGTGGAGGGGCAGTCCCGCTTTGCCAACGTGGAGGAGCTCTTGAACAGCGTGAAGGCGTATGTGGAAGAGGTGCATGGAGACTTCCGCAACGAGCAGGTGGAGGAAGGACTGGTGGCCGATGCTTCCGAGGTGCCGGCCTCCCGGCTGCCGCAGGTAACCCTGGCAGACTACCTGGAAAATGTATCGCTCCTGTCCAATGCAGACACCAGCGATGACCAGACCAATAATAAAGTGGCCCTCATGACGGTGCATACGGCCAAGGGCCTGGAGTTCCCATACGTGTTTGTGGCGGGCATGGAGGAAAACCTGTTCCCCTCCGGGGGCTGGATGCTCACCCCTCAGGACCTGGAAGAGGAACGCCGCCTGTTCTATGTGGCCCTTACGCGGGCCAAGGAGGCCGTTTCGCTCAGTTTTGCCCAGACGCGCATGCGAAACGGAAAGCACGAATCCAACTCTCCCAGCCGCTTTCTGAGGGAACTGGCGCCGCAGTATTTGGACAAACCCCTCCTCAAGGAAGACTTCGAGTCCCGGTCTTCCGATTTTGATGAAGATGCCCCCAAGGGATTCCAGGGGGGCTTCCGCTGGCAAAGACCCGCCCCGCAGCGCCCGGTGGAACCGGAGCGGCCGCGCCCCAGGACGGTGAGCGAAATCAAGGCTGAACTCTCCTCCCGGCCCAAGCCTCCGGAGATGGCAGACTTTGTTCCGGACCCCATGTCCAGCTTCCGCGTGGGGGATCTGATCGAGCACAACCGTTTCGGGGTAGGAAAAGTCCTTGAGATTTCCGGAAATGTGCCAGACCTCAAGGCCCGTATTTCCTTTGAAAAGTATGGTGAAAAACTTTTATTATTGAAATTTGCTAAAATACGTCACAAATAATTTGTTTTCTAATTTGCGAATTGCTATTTTTGCAACGAAGTTTTTCATAGTTTAAGTTTAGGTTAAGTAACTGGCCGTCCGCAGGGATGCGGGCGGCCAGTGAATTTTTTTAGGTGTATAATGGGGATAAAAAATCCTATTAGCAGCGAGTGGAACCCGTTGTGGACCGTTTTGTTGTGTCATGGAAACAAAAGACCGGAAGGTCTTTCGACCCACCGGTTGGAGCGAGATACGAGTCTCGAACTCGCGACCTTCGGCTTGGGAAGCCAACGCTCTACCAACTGAGCTAATCTCGCATTTGGTTTACAAAATTAACACTTTTTTGTTAACTTTGGAAAAATTTTTTGAAATGTCTTTTCAGAAGCCTTCCATCCCCAAGGGAACCCGCGATTTCGGCCAGAAGGAAATGGCCCGCCGCAATTATATATTCGACACCATCCGCAGCGTTTTCCGCACTTACGGTTATCAGGAAATCCAAACCCCGGCCCAGGAGAACCTCTCCACCTTGCTGGGCAAATACGGCGAGGAAGGGGACAAGCTCCTTTTCCGCATCCTCAATTCCGGAGACGCCTTCGGCAGCGTGGACTTTGACATGCCCCTTACGCCCCAGGTATGCGAAAAGGGCCTCAGATACGACCTTACGGTGCCATTCGCCCGTTACGTGGTGCAGCACCAGAGCGAGATTTCCTTCCCCTTCAAGCGTTTCCAGATTCAGCCGGTCTGGAGGGCAGACCGTCCCCAGAAAGGCCGCTACCGTGAATTCTACCAGTGCGACGTGGATGTGATTGGCAGCCGCTCCCAGGTGAACGAACTGGAACTGGTGCAGATGGTGGACACCGTCTTTGCCAAACTGGGCGTGCGCGTCTGCATCCACATCAACAACCGCAAGGTGCTCACCGGCTTCGCAGAGATTGCCGGCGCCCCGGACAAGGTGGTGGACATCACCGTGGCCATTGACAAGCTGGACAAGATAGGCATTGAAAAAGTGAAGGAAGAAATGGCCGAAAAGGGCCTGGAGGCCGGCGGCATCGCCGTCATCCAGCAGATTCTTTCCCTTTCCGGCAGCTTTGAGGAGAAACTCCTGGCCATGAAGGCCCTCTTCAATGGCGGCAGCGCCAGCGGCGTGGTCTCCGAGACCGGCCTGAGAGGCCTGGAGGAGCTGGAAGAGCTCTTCGGCCTCGTGGGCGCCGCGGGTGTATCGGCCCCGGTGGAAATGGACCTTTCCCTGGCCCGTGGCCTTAATTATTATACCGGTGCCATCTTCGAAGTGAAGGCGCTGGACTGGGAGATTGGCAGCATCTGCGGAGGCGGCCGGTACGACAACCTCACCGGCATCTTCGGCCTTCCGGACCTTTCCGGCGTGGGCATCTCCTTCGGCGCAGACCGCATCTACGACGTCCTCACCGGCCTGGACCTCTATCCGTCCAACCTGGAGCAGGCCACTACGCTGCTGTTTGCCGTGATGGGGGCCGATGAGCTCCGCTACGTCCTTCCCGTGGCCAAGGCCCTCCGCGGGGCCGGCGTTTCCGTGGAAGTGTATCCGGAGGCCACCAAACTGAAAAAGCAGTTCGACTATGCCGACAAGAAGGCCATACCCTTCATCTCCATCAACGGTTCCACCGAGATAGAGTCCGGCACGGTGAATATCAAGAACCTGCAAAGCGGAGAGCAAAAGGCCTTTGCCGTTTCCGCCTTGCAGGATATCCTCTCTTTCCTGAAATAGCGTTTATTCCGACAGCGCGGCAAAAAGCTTGTCTATGGCTTCGTCCGGGGTGGCGCTCTGCTCCAGCAGCGTGACGAATTTGCTGCCTATGATGGCCCCTGCGGCATTGTTTTGGGCGGCTTCCAGCGTTTGCCGGTTGCTGACTCCAAAGCCAATCATGCGGGGATGGCGCAGGTTCATGGCATCTATCCGGCGGAAGTACTCCTGCTTCTTCCGGTCAAAGCTCTTCTGGGTGCCGGTGATGGAGGCCGAGCTCACCATGTAGATGAATCCGTCCGTGTTTTCGTCGATAAAGCGGACGCGCGCCTCCTCCGTTTCCGGGGTTATGAGCATGATTACGTGGATGCCGTATTTCCTGGCTGTCGGCCTAACCTCTTCCATATAGTCTTTGAAGGGGAGGTCCGGGATGATGACCCCGCTTACTCCGCTGTCTTCGCAGCTGCGGAAAAAGGCCTCCAGACCATATTGCAGAACCACATTCAAGTATCCCATCAGCACTAAGGGGATGGACACTTCGTCCTTGATTTCCTTGAGCTGGGCAAAGAGTTTGGAAATGGTCATCCCGTTCCGGATGGCGCTGGTGGCGGCCGTCTGAATCACCGGTCCGTCGGCCAGAGGGTCCGAGAAGGGGAAGCCCACCTCCACCATGGCGATGCCCCGGCGCTCCATGGCTCGGATCACATCGGCCGTCCCTTCCAGGGTGGGAGTTCCTGCGCAGAAATAAAGGGAGAGCAGCTTCCTGTCCCCGCGTTCGGCAAATAATCTGTCTATCTTGTTCATGGTCTTACGTTTTCTATAAAGGTTTTCAATGCCTGTACGTCCTTGAACCCGGGGGCGGTCTCAAAGCGGCTGTTCAGGTCTATGCCGATGCACTTGGGAACATCAAATGCCCGGATGCGGCTTTCGTCGCCGGGGCCTATCCCTCCGCTCAGAAGGAAGGGGAGCCGCCCCTTGTATTGCCGGAGCACGTTCCAGTCAAACTGGTGGCCGTTTCCGCCCGGAAGCGGGCCCTTGGCGTCAAAGAGGAAGGCGTCGCATACCTCCTCATAGGCCGATGCCTGCGCCAGATCCCCGGCCTCTTTCACCGCTACGCTCTTGACCAGGCGGATGTCCGGGTTCAGGGCCGCCGCACTTTCCCTAAGGGCCCCAAGGGTCTCCGGCGTCTCGTGGCCGTGAAGTTGCAGCACATCTAACCGGAAGTCTTTCATGGCGGCCAGGATATCCTGCAGGGCCGCGTCCACAAAGACGCCCGCCCGCTGGCAGCTACGGGGCAGGTAGGACGGTTTTTCCCCTACATGGCGGCCGGAAGGCGGCCAGAAGATGAATCCCATGCAGTCTATGCCCAGGGCTTCCACTGCGCGGATGTTTTGGGCCTCGCGCATGCCGCACACTTTGATAATCATAGCCTGGCCAGGAATTGGCCCAGGGCCAGCCCCGGGTCCGGTTCTTTCATGAATCTTTCTCCCATGAGAAAGCCCCGGAAGCCGCACTGCCTCAGGGCCGCCACCGTTTCGGGACGGCCTATGCCGCTTTCGCTCACCTTCACGGCGGCTGCCGGAAGTTTGTCGGCCAGGCGGAAACTGTTTTCCACATCGGTCACGAAGGTGCCCAGGTTGCGGTTGTTGATGCCGCACATGTCCGGTTCCAGGGCAGCGTACTCCAGCTCCTTTTCGGAGTGCATTTCCAAAAGGACCTCCAGGCCTAAGGTGTGGGCCTTGCCAATAAGGGCGCGGCATTCCTCCAGGCTTAGCTCGGCGGCAATGAGAAGAACCGCGGAGGCCCCGCACAGACGCGCCAGATACAGCTGGTACTCATCCACCACAAACTCCTTGTATAGGATGGGAAGGGACACGCCGCTCTCCCGGGCCTTCGCAATGAACTCCGGGCTGCCCCCGAAGAACTTCTCATCGGCCAGGATGCTAAGGGCCGATGCGCCGTTCTTTTCATACCCCAGCGGAATGACGGAGGCATCGCCCTCTTCCTTGATCCAGCCCTTGGAGGGGGATTTTCGCTTGAATTCTGCGATGATGCCGGTCTCCGAGGACTGGAGGGCGAGGGCCATCGAAGGCGTACGGGGCCCTCCCGGGAGGGACTCCACCTGGCCCTGCAGGACGCTCAGGGGTGTTTCCCGCTTCCATCGGGCCACTTCTGTCCGCTTGTGGGCGGTTATTTGGTCCAGGATGTCCATTAACTGTTCAGCTCTACGAATTTCTTGAAGTTGGCAAGGGCCTTGCCGCTTTCCAGGCTTTCGCGGGCAATGTCCAAGGCTTCCAGGATGTCCAGCTTCTGGTCCATGCACTGGATGGCCACGGCCGCATTGGCCAGCACAGTGTTTTTCTGGCCTTCGGTGGCCCTGTTTTCCAGCACGCTGTCAAAGATGGCGGCCGCCTCCCGGGCCGTGCGGCCTCCGAAGAGGTCGTAGTCGTTGGTACGGGGCAGGCGGAAGTCGGAGGGGTCGAACACCTTCTCGTACTGGTTGGTGTTGATTTTGAAGGTGCCGGTGAGGGAAATTTCGTCGTAGCCGTCGGTGCTGTTCACAATGGCGTAGTCCACGCCCATCTTCTGGAACACATTGTTGTACAGGCGCATCTGCTCCAGGGTGGCGGTTCCCATCACGTTGCACTTGGGCTGGGAAGGGTTCACCAACGGCCCCAGCAGGTTGAAGAAGGTCATGAAGGGGAGAATCTTGCGCACCGGCCCCACAAATTTCATGGCCCGGGCGTAAACCTGGGCGTGGAGGTACACCAGGTGGGTCTGTTCCATGGAACGGTTCAGGCGGTCTGCGTCAAAGCTGAACTGGACGCCGTGCTGGGCCATGACATCGCTGGCGCCGGAGGTGCTGGTGCTGGCAAAGTTGCCGTGTTTGGCCACGTTGTAACCGGCTCCGGCCACCACGGCGCAGGCGCAGGTGGAGATGTTGAAGGTGTTTTTCATGTCCCCTCCGGTGCCCACAATGTCCACGTATTTATCGGCCTCCAGCTTGACGGAAACGCCGGTTTCCAGGATGCCGT
Organism: uncultured Bacteroidales bacterium; assembly: GCA_905235535.1. Taxonomy (GTDB): domain Bacteria; phylum Bacteroidota; class Bacteroidia; order Bacteroidales; family UBA932; genus Cryptobacteroides. The sequence goes on along the minus strand of CAJOLS010000007.1, from coordinate 13,032 downwards.
CGCGGAAGCCCAGCAGTTCGTCCACCGTGATGCCGCGCAGCTGCAGCATGCTCATCAGGGCGGCCAGCTGCTCTCCGGGGTACTTTTCCTGGGTAATGTTGATAAGGATTTCGCGCGTTTCTTCGCGGGACAGATACTCGTGGTTGAGAATCTCTTCAAGGTACTTTTTCATGGTTCGTTCTATTATTTGTTTATCCAATTGCTTAGGATGGCGGCACCTTCGGGGGTGAGGACGCTCTCGGGATGGAACTGGATGCCGTGGATGTCGTACTCCCGGTGCCTCAGGGCCATAATCTGCCCCTCGTCGCTCTCTGCGGTTATTTCCAGGCAGTCCGGAAAACATTCCCGGCTCACGACCCAGCTGTGGTATCGGCCCATAATGAGCCTTTGGGGCAGGCCCTGGAAAATGTAGTCCCTGCCCAGCTGCGTGCCTTCGGTGGCCACGCCGTGGAATACTTCGCTCAGGTTTTCCAGCTTCCCGCCGAAGACTTCCCCTATGGCCTGATGCCCCAGGCATACGCCCAGCATGGGTTTGCGGCCGGCATAAGTACGGATGACATCCAGCAGCAGGCCGGCTTCCGAGGGAATGCCCGGGCCCGGGGACAGGATTATCTTGTCGTATGCTTCCAGGTCCGGAAGCTGGAAACGGTCATTTCTGAGCACCGTCACCTCCGGTCCCAAAGACTTCACCAAGTGGGCCAGGTTGTAGGTGAAGCTGTCGTAATTGTCAATGATAACTATTTTCATCACATTTCTTCTGCTATGAGGATGGCCCTTCGCAGGGCGTTCAGTTTATTGTTCACTTCCTGCAGCTCATATTCTTCGTTGCTGCGGGCCACGATGCCGCCGCCGGCCTGGAACCACAGCTCGTCGTTGCGGCTCACGAAGGTGCGGATGGTAATGGCCTGGTTCAGGCTGCCGTTGAGGCCGATATAGCCTATGCAGCCGCCGTACGCACCCCTGTTGTGGGGCTCGTACTCGCTGATAAGCTGCATGGCACGCACCTTGGGGGCGCCGCTGAGGGTCCCGGCCGGGAAGGTGTCCATGAAGGCTTTCACCGGGTCTGCCCCCTGGTCCAGTTCACCGCTCACGCGGGAGACCAGGTGGATGACGTGGCTGTAGTACTGGAGGTCCTTGTAAAAGTCCACTTTTACGTCGTGGCAGTTGCGGCTGAGGTCGTTGCGGGCCAGGTCCACCAGCATCACGTGCTCGGCATTCTCCTTGGGGTCGTTTCTCAGGAATTCGGCCCCGCGGGCGTCCTCCTCTCGGTTTCCGGTGCGTTGGGTGGTGCCGGCGATGGGGTCTATATAGGCCCTCCGGCCTTCTATGCGGCAGTGCGTCTCGGGCGAGGACCCGAAGATGCGGAAGCCGCCGAAGTCAAAATAGAACAGGTATGGGCTGGGGTTGATGCTGCGAAGGGCGCGGTACAGCTTGAAATCGTCCCCCTCATATTTCTGGACAAAGCGGCGGGAAAGGACAATCTGGAAGACGTCTCCCCGCAGGCAGTGCGCAATGCCCCTTCGTATGTTGGCCTTGTGCTCCTCGTCCGTGAGCGTGGACGTGGTTTCTCCCACGGGATGGAAGCCGTAGGGGTTCACGTCGGTGCGGTTCATCTCCTGCTCAATCCTGGGCAGGCCGCTCTGCTCCCCGTCTCTGAGCAGTTCCACCAGCACCAGGGTGTTGTTGAAGTGGTCGAACATGATGATGTACTTGTACAGGATGTACAGGATGTCCGGGGCGTCGTTGCGGGCCTGGGTCTCGTCCTTGACGGGAATGTTCTCCAGGTAGCGGACGGCGTTGAAGGTCATGTAGCCGTACAGGCCGCACAGATGGCTGTATTCGCCCTGCACGTTAAAGCTGTGGATGAATTCGTTGACGGCTTTATCGGCCGGAAAATCCCGCGTGAGAGGCTTTCTCACCTTGTTTCCGTCGGGATAGCTTTGAACCGCCACGCCGTGTTCTACGGAAACGCTGCCAACAGGGTCTATCCCAATGAAGGAGCGGGCGTTTTCGCCGCCGTGGTAGTCGCTGGACTCCATCAGGGCCGACTGGGGATACAAGTCCCGCAGCCTCATATAGACGGATACGGGGGTATAAAGGTCGGCCAGGCGCTTGTGGGCCACCGTGGTATAGTTAAAACTGGCCATATTCTTTTGCGTATTCTTTGTTCTTGAGATAAGTTTCCACATCCTTGTCCCCGCGTCCGCTCACGGTGAGGACCACGATGTCTTCGGGGCGGAAGCTCATTTTTCCCAGCGCCGCCATCGCATGGGCGCTTTCGATGGCGGGGATGATGCCTTCCAGGCGCGTGAGTTCGTATCCGGCGTAGATGGCCTCGTCATCGTTGATGGCCAGCACCTTCGTGCGTCCCTTCGCGGCCATGTTGCAGTGCATCGGCCCCACGCCCGGATAATCCAGGCCGGCCGATAGGGAGAAGGCCTCTTCAATCTGGCCGTCGGGAGTCTGCATCACCAGCATCTTGGAGCCGTGCAGGATGCCGGTGCGTCCGCGGTGGATGGTGGCGGCGGTATAGCCGGAATCCACGCCGTGGCCCCCGGCTTCGGCCAGGACAATCTTCACCCGTTCATCGTCCATATAATGGTAGATGGTTCCCGCCGCGTTGCTGCCGCCGCCTATGCAGGCCACCAGGTAGTCCGGATAATCCCGGCCCGCCTGCTCCTGCAGCTGGCTTTTGATTTCCTCGGAAATGACGCTCTGGAGCCTGGCCACCAGGTCCGGATAGGGGTGCGGGCCCATGGTGGAACCCACCAGGTAATAGGTGTCGGAGGGATGGCAGCACCAGTCCCGGATGGCGGCCGAGCAGGCGTCGCTCAGGGTCATGTTGCCGGTGGTGACCGGATGAACCGTGGCTCCCAGCATGCGCATCCGCTCCACATTGGTGTGCTGGCGCTCCACGTCGGTCTTCCCCATGAAAATCTCGCACTGCATGCCCATGAGGGCGCAGACGGTGGCCGTTGCAACGCCGTGCTGTCCGGCTCCGGTTTCGGCAATCACGCGCGTCTTGCCCATCCTTCGGGCCAGCAGGATTTGGCCGATGGCGTTGTTAATCTTGTGAGCGCCGGTGTGGTTGCAGTCTTCGCGCTTGAGGAACAGGCGGCAGCCGTATTTGCGGCTCATCCGTTGTGCATAGTAAAGGGGAGAGGGCCTTCCGGCATAGTCCCGCAGCAGCTGGCGGAATTCTTTCTGGAATTCCTCGCTTTCCACAATGGGCCGATAGGCGTTTTTCAGCTCATCCACGCATTTGTAGAGAATTTCGGGGATGTAGGCTCCTCCAAACTCTCCATAAAATCCGTTTTCATCCACTTGGTAGTTCATATCTGTGTTTTTACTTGTTTTCAGCATAAAAAAAAGCCTGTCGTGATTACGACAGGCCTTCTATGGTAAGTTGATTGGTTTACACGGCTGCAGCGTCTCACGAATTATAAATCCTTGAGTTGCGCCACCACCATGCAAAACCGGTCTTCATTTCTTCTTGTACTTTTTGGTCCTCGCAAAGGTAAATAAAATATTTTTAAAAGTACAAATTTATTTTGGAAAATTTACCAAAAAGAAACAGAAAGAATTTATTGAATCATTTCAAAACAGACTCTAAATATTCCGGAACCATGTTTCCATGTACTACAGCCCGTTTTTCAAAAATTCGCGCAGGCTTAGGTGCTGGATTCCTTCGTCGTCTGTCCTCGTAACCAGGGGTGTCATGGAGATGACGTATTTGGGATAATTGTCGGCGATGGCTTTGAGCGTTCCAAATTCCCGCCGGCGGGTTTCATCGTTTCCGATGATGTAGGAAGCCTGGATATACACGCGCTTCTTGTCTTTGACGCAAACGAAATCCACTTCGCCGGCTACCAGCTGCCCCACGTTAACTTTGTATCCGTCGTGGATGAGCTGGTGGTAGATGATGTTCTCGATGACTTTCTCAATGTCCTTGTCCCGGTTGGTTTCCACGCAGGAATTCCGGATGCCGGTATCCTCGAAGTAATACTTGCCATTTGTCTGCAGAAGCTTCTTTCCGCGGATATCGAAACGAGGAATCTCAGTTACGATGTATGCGTCGCAAAGGTATTTCAGGTATTTCAGGACCAGTTCGATGGACACCGGACTCTTCTGCCCCTTCATGTAGTTGGAAATGCTGGTGGCCGATACCGGCTTGCCCGCACTGTCTGCAAGAAATCGGACCAGGTTGTACAGGAACGGCACATTCCTGATTTTGTGTTTGAGGATGATGTCCTTCACAAGGGCCGTGTTCAGGACGTCCTGGGCGTAAGAATACACCTCGTTTTCATCGTGGATGTCATACTTGACAAGCCCCGGCAGGCCTCCGGCGTTGATGAATAATGACAAGGCATCGTCTCCCTCTTCCAACTTATGGAAGCGGATGAAATCCTTATACGTAAGGGCCTGGATGTAAACTTCGTGATACCGGGCCGCCAGCAGTGTGGACAAGTCGCTGGAAAGCGTCTCGGCATTGCTGCCGGTGAGAACCAGGTCCGTGTTTGGTTCCGTCCTCCAGTGACGGACACTCTTTTCAAACTCCCTGATTTCCTGGACTTCATCGATCAGGATGTAATTCCGTTTGTCCGGAACGTATTTCTCCCCGATGTATTGGTTCAGGTCTTTGTAGGTGACAATATCGTCCCACTCCTTCTTCTCTTTATTGATGTAGATGACGTTATTGCCGTCCGATGCTGAGAGCAGGTCCCTCAGGGACATCAGGACGTAACTCTTCCCGACGCGCCGCTGTCCGGTAAGGACAATGATGGTTTCTTTCCCTAAGTAGTGCCGTACCTGCGCAAGGTACTCTGGTCTTTGCAGTATTTCCATAGCGCAAATCTAAAGAAATTCTCTTATATAACCAAGAAATTTATCGAATAATTGAATTTCCTAAGATATAAGATATAACTGATAAAATTCTTCTGGCTTACCCGTGACTTATGGAATCTTGATGGCTGTTGCCGCACAGGCCTCGGCATTGGCCAGCGCATCTGTCCGTAAGTAAAAGCATTTGTTTGGGTTCTGTTTAAGAGTCTGTTTTGAAATGATTCAATAAATTCTTTATGTTTCTTTTTGGTAAATTTTCCTCAAAAATTTCCACAAAACTATGAATAAAAATATCAATCATTTCAAAACAGACTCTAAATGCCACAACGAAGAAGCGGCAGCTTTGAAGGAAAATCCGTTCTGCCGTCGCTGGTCCCTGACGGTTCCGTCGCTGGTCCGCAAATACCTGGGTGACCGGGGACGGCTTTCGCCGTTGTGTGCGCTCTGCCGTCGCTGGCCCCTGACAAAAATGCAGACCGGGGATACTACTTTCCTGGACCTGGGACGTTATTCCGATTGACTGTATAACCCTTTCTGCTGCATTGTATAGGCGCCGAAGATATCACGTGGCGTATTCCGTTCCAGCAGAGCCTTGAACTTTGCTCCGAACAACTCATATTCGGAGAGCATACGGACAGAGAGTTTCTCGGAAGGAATAAAAGGATTGCACGCTTCCCGGATTACCGTCTCATAGACATGGCAGCGGGAAAGCCAATTGATATCCAGCTTGATTTTATCCCGATTACCAGTGGCGCTTTGATAATACAACTCGGTCTGGTGGATGGTATAATTGGGGCGTGGGTCGCTTAAGAAGTACCCCATAGATGCAGCAAGGTCACGGATTTTTGTCGATACTTCATCCTTGACGGCAAGCATTTCTTCCTTTGGTGTATTCCTGGCAAGGTCGAAGTCCGGATCAACGCTCAACCTGGGAATTTCGCTGTAGTGAATGATGTTGATGGCCGTTTCTCCTTTCAGCGTCAGGTTCTCTGAAAGAAAGGCGTCCTCATTAATGACCCGCAGGAGATCCAGCAGGCGCATGGTTTTCTCGATGGATGCCATTGGGTATCCGGTGGATTCCATCAGCACGCGGAGTTTTTTCTTAGTATATGACTTCTGCTCCATATTCGGTTCCTTTAGCTATCATATTACCCATATCCTTTGGAACGAATAAATTCCACCTGGGGACAAACTCCAGAGCCTTGTCTCCGTCAGTGAGTTTATTCTTCACGCCGCTTCCCTTGATGCGGCAGGTATTCAGAAACTTATCGTCCACACCAATGCTGCTTTGAAAAAGGGAAAGAAGATATCCCGTCCGGCTCCAAAGCGAAGCATTATCGTAGGCCTCCAGGCAGACGAGCATGTCCTTTTCGCTTAGCCTGCCATAGGAAATGGAGGAAAGCGCGTAGAGCAGTTCTTCCAACCCTCCTGCAAGGTCAATGTGACGAATGCAGTCCACTATGGTCTGCGACAGGGATGTTACCGCAATGGGATTCCCGTCCTGATCTTTGCTGATAACGACGTTGTAGGTAAACTTGAGGGGATGATACTCGTATGCTACGCCATCAATGACAAACGGACGGAAACGTTTGTCCGAATGCAGGTAGATGGTGTTGAACTGTTGTGTCTGGAGTGCATAGTACTGAAGTGCTCCATGATAAGCGACGCATCCGCCGCTTACCCTGGCACACCCTGCAGCGTACTCATTCTCTATATGATTCTTCGCCTTCATGACGCAAAGATACAAATAATACAAATTAACCTGTTAATCAACTGTAAACAAATAAATAAGACGGTTAAAAATATGAACAATCATAATCTCATCGTCTGCTCCTGATAGTTCAGAATCAGAAAGAGTTACATCGTGCACATTTTTTATTATGGTTTCGCTGAAAAAACACTAAATTTGTCTATTAATCCTCCGTGAATTATTATGGCAGAACTCAATATCGCCAAGTCCTTGAATAAGGCATATCGCCAGGTCCCCGTGGACCGTGCCGCGTTTGATGCGTTCAAAACACAGCTGCATAACTTCTACGAACAGATTGCAGTCATCAACACCGAAGAAAAGGTTAAGGGCGATTTGATGGACCTTCTCAAATTGACTTTCTACGGCCAGACATACAAGGTTTCTCCGAATGGCAAGATTGACTGTGCCATCCACCTTGGAAACAACATTCAAGATCCTGTCGGTGTCGTCTTTGAAGTCAAGATGCCTGGAAACGTATCTGAAATGATTACGCGGGAAGACCTCAACCGAAAAGCATTGCAGGAACTGCTTCTTTACTACCTTCGCGAACGCCATTCCAAGAAAAACATCCAGCTCAAACAGCTCGTAGTCACCAATGTCTATGAGTATTTCGTCTTCGACGCCCAGGAGTTTGAGCGCCTTTTCTATTCTAACAGAAAACTCATCAAACGTTTCGAAGAATTCAATGATGGCGCCTTAACATCAGAAAAGACAGACTTCTTCTACAAGGAAATTGCTGCCGACTTCATCGCGAAAGTGATAGACCAGATAACCTATACCTGGTTTGACATTCGGAAGTATAAATCCTTTCTCGATACCGGCAATGACAAACGGCTCATCGAGCTATTCAAGTTTTTAAGCCCGGAGCATTTGCTAAAGAAGCGATTCCAGAACGATAGCAACTCCCTCAACACCAAGTTTTACAGCGAGCTGCTCTACATAATTGGCTTGGAGGAGGTAGTCGAGAAGGATAGTAACAAGCACATCATTACTCGCCGCAAAGAAGGAGATCGTAACCAGGCATCCATCCTGGAAAACGCCATCACCATTCTTGACAGCGAAGACTGGCTGGATAATGTGAGAGAGCGTTTTTCCTTTGGGAAAGACCGTCAAGAGCAGCTTTTCGGCGTCGCTCTTGCGCTTACCATCGGTTGGATAAATCGGGTTCTTTTCCTCAAACTCCTTGAAGCCCAGCTTGTAAAATACCATAAAGGCGATAAATCTTATGCCTTTATGAGTCCGTCCATCATTCCGGATTACGACGAACTCAATAAACTCTTCTTCCAGGTCCTTGCTAAGCGTACCGCTGACCGTCCTGAAAACATCAACTCTAAGTACGGCAAGGTCCCTTACCTCAACAGCTCCCTCTTTGAGATTAGCCCCCTGGAGCGCCAAACCATCCGGATTAGTAGCCTTGATAATAGCGAACTACCTCTGTTCAGCAGTACGGTGCTCAAAGACGGCCAGAAACCGCGCTACGCTAAACTCCCGACGCTCCGCTATCTTCTGGAATTCCTCGATGCCTATGACTTCGCCAGTGAAGGTTCCGAGGAGGTACAGGAACAAGCCAAGACCCTCATTAACGCCTCCGTACTGGGCCTTATCTTTGAGAAGATCAATGGCCACCGTGATGGTTCTGTCTTCACGCCAGGAGCCGTTACGATGTATATGAGTCGTGAAGCCATCCGGCAGACCGTTGTCCGCCGCTTCAATGAGGAGATGGGCTGGTCTTGCAAAGACTACGAGACCCTAAAAAACAAAGACATCGAGGACTATGCCCAAGCCAATGCTATTGTCGATTCTCTCCGATTCTGCGACCCGGCTGTGGGTTCCGGTCACTTCCTGGTATCCGTCCTCAATGAGGTTATCCGTACCAAATACGATCTTGGCATTCTTATCGACGGCTCCGGCAAGCGCATCAAGAAGCAGGACTACAGCATTGATATAGAAAACGATGAACTCCTTGTATCCGACGAGGACGGCAATCCAGTCAGCTACATCCCGGGTAATCAGGAAAGCCAGCGCATCCAAGAAACTCTCTTCAACGAGAAACGCAAAATCATCGAAAACTGCCTCTTCGGTGTTGACCTCAATCCCAATGCCGTCAACATCTGCCGGCTCCGTCTGTGGATAGAACTGCTGAAAAACGCCTATTACACAAAAGAAAGCGACTACACAGAGCTGGAAACTCTGCCGAACATCGACATCAACATCAAGGTGGGCAACTCCCTTCTGCACCGTTTCGACTTAGGGCAAGACATCTCAGAAATCCTCCTAAAGAACAGGATCTCCATCAGCGCCTATCGCAAGGCAGTGAGCGACTATAAAAACGCCCATAGCAAGGAGGAGAAACGAGATCTGGAGGAATACTTGCGGCAGATCAAGGGTAATCTCCGAACCCAGATTAGTCTAAATGACCCTAAGGTGGTTGGCCTTAATAAACTGAAAGGTGAACTGGACAACCTTTTGGCACCGCAACTCTTCGAAATCAGCAAGAAGGAGCTGGCCCAGCGCGACAAACAGGCCAAGGATCTACAGGCAAAGATAGCCAAATTACAGGCTGAGGTGGACGAAATACGGGATAATAAGATTTTCATCGGCGCATTTGAATGGCGCATCGAATTCCCGGAAGTATTGGATGAAGATGGCCGATTTGTCGGCTTCGACTGCGTGATTGGCAACCCGCCGTATATGAGGATACAGAGTTTGCAGAACTCTAATCCGGAGGCTGTCGAGTTCTACTCCAAGCATTATCAAGCAGCAACGGGCTCATTCGATATTTATGTTCTCTTTGTTGAATTGGCACATCAACTCATTAAGGGCGACGGATTAGTACATTTCATAATGCCGGTAAAGTGGACGAATTCCGATTTTGGGAAAGGTCTACGCGGATATTTGGCGAAAAAGAAGTTCGTGTCAAGAATTATCAACTTGAAGGCCTTCCAAGTCTTTGATGCATCAACCTACACTGGATTGCAATGGTTCAGCTCTTCCGATAAGCTACACTATATTGAACTGGACAACAGCATTACAACGACAGAAGGTTTCAGCTTATTCCTTAATTCCCTTCAATTGTCTGATTTCGCACAAGTTGAGTATAATACTGATGCGCCCTGGACTTTGGTCAATAAGGAGGATAATGCGATTATGGAGAAACTGAGGAAGAATCCTTATAGACTTGGAGACGTCTTTGAATCAATATTCCAGGGATTAGCGACGAGCAAGGATGATGTGTATTTTCTCTACGAGTGCAGAGAACTGGATAATCAAATGATTGAAGGCTACTCCAAATATCTGGGCAGTACTGTAAGTATTGAAAAGGGACTGGTAAAGCCTCTTTTGAAAGGAGAGGATGTTCATAGGTATATGCCGTTGGACAGCGACAGATATGTTTTATTTCCATACAAGTTTGTCGACGATAAGGCTTTACTATACACTGAGAAAGAGATTAGCGACTTATTCCCAGCTGGTTATGATTATCTGAAAGCTTGTGAGCCGGAATTACGTGCTCGCGAAAAAGGCAGGTTGGAAAAAGACATTTTTTGGTATAAATCTAACTCTTTTTGATCAAGTTAAAATCGTAGCCCCGGAAATATCTTTAGGAGGGAACTTCACAATTGATTCTGACGGTCGTTATTATAGTACAACGAAAGTCTATGGTTATGTTAAGAAAACGGATATCCCCATCAGCTATCCTTTCTTACTTGGTGTTTTGAACTCTATAGTGTTTTGGTTCTTCATCCAAAAGACGGGATATGTATTGCGTGGAGGATATTATACCTTTAAGACCAACTATGTGATTCCGTTCCCTTTTCCTGATTTCAATTGTTTACCAAAAGAATATGTCTCAAGGATTGAAACTCTCGTTCAAGAGATGCTGGAGCGCAAGCCCAATGGTATAGAGGCAGAACAGATTCAGCGAATAATAGATGAACTGGTATGTCGTTTATACGATGTAGAGTACGATGCGATTGCCTCCGCGTCTTCTCATTGAAAATCAGCAGTTCTCTACGATTCTGACTTCGCTTTCACTTAGGTTATATAGCTCGTACACAAGCTTGTTTATATTACTTATGATATTTTCGCATTCAAGGGCATTACTATTTCCAACCAAGTTTTTGGCGTATTCTGTTAATTGAATGTCATATTCATGAGGAATATCAGGTACAGGAAACGGCTTTAGGTAGGCCGGCTTAAACCTGTAGTATCCGTTTGCCAAAACTGTTCCTGTTTGAACCAGGAACCACCAAGTTCAGTATAGCCATCCAAGTATAGTAGCTTCCAACAAAGCCTTTTCTTTTCACATACCCGTAAACAGTGGTTGTACTATAATAACGACCGTCAGAATCGATTGAATAATTACCCCCAAGAGAGATTTCCGGTGCAACAAGTTTCGGCACATTCGCATATCCCATTCCCTGATTGCGCCCAAACTGAAACCATTTGTCATTATCAAACCTGCGTTAATTATTCACATCGGCACTGCTGGGAAAGGTAAAGGTATAACGTGTTTCTACTGACACCTAACTTTTTTGCTATCAAAGTTTTAGGCAAACCTTTATCTGATAGCCTGTCAATTATGTCCATTTTCCCATCCAGTTTTTTCTTTTTGTTCTTGCTACCCTTTGGGCGCCCCAAGACCATTCCCTCTGCCTTTTTTCTAGCAAGCGCCTCCTTCGTCCGCTGACTGATCAGGTTGCGCTCGATCTCGGCAGAAAGCCCGAAAGCAAAGGCCAGAACCTTGCTCTGGATATCTTCACCAAGTCGGTAGTTGTCCTTGATGGTCCAGACCCGGCATTCCTTTGTCATGCAGATATTCAGGATTTCCATAATCATGAACAGATTTCTACCCAAACGGGAAAGTTCTGCGCAAATGATAAGATCATCTTTTTGTACACGATTGAGGAGTTTCCCCAGCTGGCGCTTGTTATAGTTCTTGGTGCCGCTGATGGTTTCCTCAATCCACCCGTCGATGGTCATGGATTCTCTGCTGCAAAAATTATTGATTTCAAACCTTTGATTTTCAACAGTCTGTTTGTCACTGCTGACGCGAATATATCCGTAAATCATAATCATATCGTTATGTAATTAAATTGTGAAGTCTCCGTAAAAAATCGTACCTTTACATTATGATAGGAAAATACCCTGTAATAACCCTCTGCGGCAGCACACGCTTTAAAGAACAATTCCTTGAGGCGCAGAAGCGGCTCACCCTCGAAGGCAACATCGTTATCAGCGTCGGTCTCTTTGGACATTCCGGAGACGACGAGGTTTGGACGGAAGGCACCAAGGAGATGCTGGACGACATGCATAAGCGCAAGATTGACATGGCTGATGCCATCTACGTGCTCAACGTTGGCGGCTATATCGGTGAAAGCACTCGCTCGGAAATTGAGTATGCCAAGAAGAACGGAAAAGAAGTCCGCTATCTGGAGGCAAGCGTGCCCGTCATCCCGGAGGAAACGGTCCGTGAGATAGCTGAAATGCTGGACTGTGGTCACATCTGCTACTTGAACCCGGACACCAATGAAACCGTCTTTGTCCTGAATCCTGGCTCCTGGCCGTACTATGAAGAATCGGAAGTGGACACCGAGAATCTGGAGCATGTGGATTCGTGGGAGCGGCGCATTACGCTGAACCCGCCGGAATCTTTCGAGTCTTTCAGGTACATGGAGGGCTTTGTTGACGAACTGCCCGAGAGCGAATCCTCTCTCCGGAACAAACTCATATCGGCCCTTTCCCGCAGCCATCCTTTTGCCCGTTTCAAGGCGGTCATTGACAGTTGTCCTTATCGGCAGGAATGGTTTGCCTACAAGCAGAAATGTCTGGAAACATACGTGAGAGACGAACTATCTGTGAATCTATGAAATTCCTCGGAAACATCATCTGGCTCATTCTGGGCGGCATCATTATCGCCCTGATATACTACATTGTCGGCCTGCTGATATGCATCACCATCATCGGCATTCCCTTCGGCATACAACTTTTCAAACTGGGCACTTATGCCCTCTGGCCATTTGGCCACGAACTGGTGAACGGCCCCAATGAGCCGGGCTGCCTGTCGGTGGTGATGAATCTCATCTGGATCCTGCTTGGCTGGTGGGAAATCGCCCTCATCCACCTCGCGTGCGGGCTTGTCTTCTGTATCACCATCGTGGGAATTCCCTGGGGCCTGCAGCATTTCAAGATGGCCCTCAGTTCCGTATTCCCATTCGGCAAAGAAATAAGATAGACATAGAAATGAAAACACCCGACTATACATTCAGACAGATTCTTGACGAGTCCACCAAGATTGAACTCGTTGAAATAAAGGAGTTCTTCAATGTTCCCGTAGCTGTAAACTTGGTTTTGCCACAAATTTGTCATAAATTTGTGGCAAAACATAGTGATATGGCAAACAACAGCACCTATATCCAGATAAAGAATATCGTAGAGAATTC
>CAJOLS010000006.1 GCA_905235535.1 uncultured Bacteroidales bacterium | reverse complement strand
TGGAAACTGGGATCTGGCTCTTGGCGGCAGTACCGATGCCCTGTCGGCCTATGGCGGTGACATCGAAGTGGCCGAAGCCGGTACTTATCTGGTGACGGTGTTTCTGAACCATCGTACCATCTCCCTGAATCCTGCCAACTAATGTTTTTTCGGGCGGGCGTCCCTGACCGGACGCCCGTCTGCCAATTTCTTAAAGTATGAAAAAGATTCTTTATCTGGCCCTGTCGGCCCTGCTATTGGTAGCCTGCGGCGAAAAACAAAAGGAGCAGCCGGAGACGCTTTCCCTTTCGGTGAGCCCCAGTTCCCTGGCTTTCAGCGCGGAGGATGCATCGGCCAAACTCATCAATGTGAGCACTAACGGCTCCTGGGTGGCCGTGGCTGCCGACAGTTGGATTCGTCTGGACAAGGATTCCGGCTCCGGCAACGCCTCCATTGCGGTGAAGGTGGATGCCCAGGAAGAGCAGACGGGCCGTAGCGCCAACATTGTGTTTGTTGCCAGCCTGGGCGGCCAGGAGAAACAGGCTTCCGTGACGGTGAACCAGAGCGGCAACATCAAGCCCGTTGTGGTTGAAATTGTGCCCAAACCCGCAGAATTTGACGGGAACAAGCGGGCTTCCACCACATACCAGTTGCTTATCTACAGTTTTGCCGACAGCAACGGAGACGGAGTAGGGGACTTCAAGGGCATAGAGAATCACCTGGACTACCTGGACGGCCTGGGCGTAACGGCCCTGTGGCTATCCCCGGCCCATCCCGCCCATTCCTATCATGGGTATGACGTAAATGATTATTTTGCCTTGAATCCGCTTTTTGGAACGGAAGAGGACTTCAAGTCCCTCATAGATGCCGCGCATGCCAAGGGGATAGAGATTTACATGGACTATGTGCTCAACCACAGCGGTACCGGTACGGAATGGTTCAAGAGCGTGAAGGCCGATCCCGCCGGCAGCCCGTACAGGGATTATTACGTGCTCTCTACTGGAGATTATCCTCCCGAGGCAATCGGCGGTATGGGAAGATGGGCCTCCCTTGGAGATGGTAAAACGGGCTACAAGGGCCGCCTGCATTTCAAGGTGGACTGGACGGGAAACACCAAATATGTAACGGTGACGGAAACCGCCGGGGCGGCCCAGTCGCCCAATACATCCCATCCCGAGCGATGGATCCATATCGGCAATAAAGGCAGCCTGGGCCTGTACAAGACGGCTGACAACATCTATGAAATTACTTTGGATGTAGATACGGACTGGGGCTTCCTGGTGCGCACCTCCAACGATGAATCCTGGCCGGCCGGCACTAAATATGGCGGAAAATCCGGCAAGAATGTGATTACCCTGGGCCAGCCCTTCGCGTTGGACAACACGGAGGCGATGGATATCGTTTTCGGCCAAACCACTTCTTACTGGGCCAGTTTCGATGCCAGCATGCCGGATCTGAATTACGGAGCTCCGGACGATTGTGAGAACTCCCGGGCTTTCCAGTCCACGGTGTCATCGGCTAAAAAGTGGGTGGACATGGGCGTTGACGGATTCCGTCTGGATGCCGTAGTCTGGGTTTATGCCAAGTCCCTGGAGGCCAATGTCAAGTTCCTGGACAAGTGGTATCAGGCCGTGAATGAGGAGTATAAGCTGGCAGGGCATGACGGGAATATCTTCATGGTGGGCGAAGCATGGGACGGAAACCATTCCAACCCTGAGAAGTACTACTATAAAGGCCTCCCGTCCAACTTTGAGTTCGATTACGGCAGTTTGGTGAGCGGTATGCTGCGTAACCTTAATGCCACCGGCTATGTAGATGCCGTCAATCTTTATTTGACAGACCACACCGCCCAGAGGGCCGATGCCATTACATCTATCTTCCTTACCAACCACGACCAGGACCGTTTTGCCGAGTGGGTGGGGAAGAGCGAAGCCAAGGAGAAGCAGGCGGGAGCCCTTCTCCTCAGTACACCCGGAAAACCGTTTGTGTACCAGGGCGAAGAACTGGGCTACTGGGGCACCAAACAGAATGGTGACGAATACGTGCGCACTCCCATTATGTGGGACAAGGCCGGTCAGGACTGCGCCAAGAAGGGGGTAAACAATAAGGTGGACAGCAATATGCTCAAGGCCGATATTTCCGTGGAGGCCCAGAATGCCGCCGATGCGTCTATCCTCAGGGTTTATCAAACCTGGAGCCGCCTGCGTAACACCTATCCGGCCCTGGCCTCCGGCGAAATGACGAAAGCCGGCCTCTCCGGCTCTTCCATCGCCTCCTGGTACATGACTTCCGGCAGCCAGAAACTTCTCGTGATCCACAACGTGGCCACCAGCGAAAAGAAGGTCACCGTAACCGATTCCATGGAAAAGCCCGTCGGCCTCCTTGGCACCGCCTCCTATGCCGGCACTGAACTAACTCTGGGCCCCAACTCCTCCGTGGTCTTTGAGCTTTAAACGGTCCATGGCTCATCAGGGTGGCTTCTTGCCACCCTTTTTTCGTTTATGTCAATCAATCGCAAAACAGACTCTAAGCTTTCAACTACATTTGGCAAAGAACCAATCGTGGGCTTTGTTGTAACTCAAGTTTCGCAAGTGATTTAGGCCGCCGCCCCGGCGAGGTCTAGCCGGTCGAAAGCCATCTTCACTGCTTTGATTTGATGATTGTTGTTTATTTGTAGAGATTGTTCCCCTTTGAATTGTGTCTAAAAATAGGTAACTTGCGGCCATGAAAAAACTTGTTCTCATGGCCGCTTTGATTGCGGCACTTGCTTCCTGCGGAAAGAAAAACAGCCCCGTGCCGGATCCGGGCCCGGAACCGCCTGGTCCTGACCCCGTCACTTTTGCCAAAGGGGCCGATATCTCCTGGGCCTCTGAGATGGAGGCCGGGGGTGTGAAGTTCAAGAATCTGGATGGAGGCCAGGCTGCCCTGCTGGACGTTTTGAAAGAGTGTGGCTTCAATGCCATCCGCCTTCGCGTGTGGGTGGATCCCTACAAAGGCTGGAGTGGCAAGGAGGATGTGGTGGCCGTTGCCAGGAAGGTGCAGGCCGCCGGAATGAGCCTCATGATAGACTTTCACTACAGCGATTTCTTCGCAGACCCTTCCCGCCAGGCCATTCCCTCGGCCTGGCAGGCCGATAAGGACAATCTGGACAAGATGTGCCAGCATGTATCGGCCCATACTAAGGAGGTTCTGCAGGCACTGAAGGAAGCCGGTGTAACGGTCAAATGGATACAGATTGGCAATGAGACGCGCAACGGCATGCTCTGGCCCGCCGGGCAGTTATGGACGGATAAAGGCGACATCACCGACGGCCGAAAGCACTTCGCCCAGCTGTACAATGCGGGTTACGATGCCGCCAAGGCCATCTATTCATCGGCCCTGGTGATGCCCCACCTGAACAACGCCTACGAAGACAACGGCTGGTGGTTCCAGCAGATCAAGGCGGCCGGCGGCAAGTTTGACGCCATTGCCCTGTCCCATTATCCCCAGGCCGAGACCCAGTTCACGGCGGTCCAGTACAACCAGAAGGCCCTGGAGCAGATCAAGAAACTGCATTCTACCTGCCAGGTGCCCATTTTGGTGGCCGAAGTGGGCGTGAAGCCCGCCAAATCAGACGCCGCCTCCGTGCTGGCCTCCTTCGTGTCTGAGGTCAAAAAGCTGGACTATTGCGCCGGAGTATTCTACTGGGAGCCGCAGGTCAATGGCAGCTGGAAACCGGAAATCTACGGCAAACCGGCCGAACTTTCCAAGTACACCGGCAGCACGGTCACCAGCCCCTGGGGTGCATACGACCAGGGGGCATTCGCCGCCGACTATCACCCTTCCTCCATCCTGGATTGCTTTGGCAATTAACAGGGGTGCACATACGTGGTATGTGAACTCGTTTTACCCAACGCGCCTGCAGGCGCGGGCCGGGTTTCGGGAGGGGGTAACGTCGATTTTTTCTCTTTTGGCCGCAGGCCAAAAGAGAACAGAGCCCCTCCCCAAGGGCTCTGTTCAGGTATATAAAACGAACTTAACAAATGGACACGAATGACTTCGTTGTCCAAGTGCAAAGTTACGATTTTTTTATTTTGAAAACAATGTTTTTTAACTTGATAATCAATTAAATATTTTTAGTTTCGGACTGTTATCCGTAAACCTCTCAAATTCATTAAAGTAGAGTTACTATCGAATCGTAATACTTTTTGCTCACCGGGATGTTTTTCACCTTCTCCTGATCCAACTGGGCCAGCGCATAGCCGTTCACATCCTTTTTGAGCAGCTTCACATGGGCGGAATTCACAAAGAAACTGCGGTGGCAGCGCACCAGGCCGTGGCGCTGGAGCACTTCTTCCAGGGCCCGCATGGAGGAACGCAGTTCGAAATCTTTCACTTTGCCGTTGTCCAGGTGGACTATGTGTACGTAGTTCTCTTCGGCCTCGATGTATAGGACGGCATCCGAAGCCACCACCAGTTTGAGGCGCTTCTGGTCGTCGTAGAAGCGGATGAGCGTCTTTTCATCCACGGCCGGTGCCAGATCGGCCTTTTTCCCCAGTATGTACAGCTGCACGGCCATGGTGATGAGGGAAAGGGGGAATACCAGGATGCCGGACATATAGAGGATGCAGAGCGACATCACCGTGAAATACGGCCTTTCCGACCAGCCTATGCCCATGGGAATGGACAGGAAGAGCCCGCAGAGGATGGCCTCCCCGAAGCACCACAGAATATAGAGGGACCAGTTGAGGTCCAGCACACCCTTGAGCAGGAACAGGAGCAGGCGGGACAGCAGCATTACCCCGAATACTATCAGGGTGGACACGATGAGGTGGAGGGCAAACCGGCCCTGCCCCACAGCCAGGAAAACCTCCATGTCAAAAGGCTTGTATGCCAGCACAAAGAGGAAGTAGAAAATGGGTACCGCTACAAAGAACATAACGGCTACAGGCATCTTGTAGAAGGTACGGGCAATGGTTTTCATATCAAATAGGCAGGACAAAGATACTAAATTTCGCGTTTTTGCCAAAAAAGCTGTATATTTGCACGTTTATATCGCAAAAATCTTAAATAATCTTAATAATTTATGGCAGAAATCAAGAAAAGAGTCTATCGCTTTGGCGGAAAGCACGCCGAAGGAGACGGCAAGATGAGGGAACTCCTGGGTGGCAAGGGTGCCAACCTGGCCGAAATGAACCTTCTGGGTATGCCTGTTCCCGCCGGCTTTACCATTACAACCGAATGCTGCACCGAATACTACCGTCTGGGTGGCGGTTATACTCCCGAGCTCAAGGCCGAGGTGGCCAGCGCCCTGGAAGCTACTGAGAAAATCATGGGCAAGAAGTTCGGAGACCCCAACGATCCGCTTCTGGTGAGCTGCCGCTCCGGCGCCCGCTCCTCCATGCCCGGCATGATGGATACCATCCTCAATATCGGCCTTTGCTCCGCTACCATTCCCGGTATGATCAAGAAGACCGGCAACCCCCGGTTCGTCTATGACGCATACCGTCGTCTCATCATGATGTACTCCGACGTGGTGATGGAGAAGGCCGAGGGCATCGAGCCCGCCGACGGCCAGGGTATCCGCCAGCAGCTGGACCGCATGATGGAAGATGTGAAGAAGGCCAACGGTTACAAGAGCGACACCGAGCTCACCGCCGACCAGCTCAAAGACCTGGCCGAGGCTTTCAAGGTGCGCATCAAGGAAGTTCTGGGCGTTGAATTCCCGGACGATGCCAAGGCTCAGCTTTGGGGTTCCATCGGCGGCGTGTTCAAGAGCTGGAACGGCAAGCGCGCCATCCGTTACCGTCAGATCGAGCACATTCCGGACGACTGGGGCACCGCCGTGAATGTCCAGTCCATGGTGTTCGGCAACATGGGAGACACCTCCGCTACCGGTGTGGCTTTCTCCCGCAACCCTGCCAACGGTGACAATAAATTCTATGGTGAGTGGCTCATCAACGCCCAGGGCGAGGATGTGGTGGCCGGTATCCGTACCCCCAACCCCCTGAACGAAGCCACCAAGAGCGAGAAGAACAAGAACCTGGCATCCCTGGAAAAGGCCATGCCCGAGGTTTACAAAGAGCTGGATGAAATCCGCAAACGCCTGGAGGAGCACTTCCAGGATATGCAGGACATTGAGTTCACCATCCAGGAAGGCAAGCTGTGGATGTTGCAGTGCCGTATTGGCAAGCGCACCGGCCTGGCCGCCCTGCAGATGGCCGTAGATATGGTGGAGGAAGGCCTCATCGACGAGAAGACGGCCGTGATGCGTGTGGCTCCCGCCCAGCTGGACGAGGTCCTGCACCCCATCCTGGATCCCGCTTCCGAAAAGAAGGCTGCCGTGCTGGCACAGGGCCTGCCCGCTTCCCCGGGCGGTGCCGTAGGCCAGATTGTCTTCACCTCCGAAGACGCTATCGAGTATATGAAGAACGGCAAGAAGTGCATCCTGGTCCGTGAGGAGACTTCCCCCGAAGATATTGACGGTATGCACGCCTCCGTGGGTATCCTCACCGAGCGCGGCGGCATGACGTCCCACGCTGCCCTGGTGGCCCGCGGTTGGGGCAAGTGCTGCATCGTGGGCTGCGACGCCCTCAAGATCAACTTCAAGGACAAGACCGTTTCCTTCGCCGGTGTGGACAAGACCCTCAAGGAAGGTGACTGGCTGTCCCTGAACGGCGCCAAGGGCCTGGTTTATGAAGGTGCCATCGAAACCATGGACGCTTCCGAGAACCCCCTGTTCGCCAAATTCATGGGCATGTGCGACAAGTTCCGCAAGCTGAGTATCCGCACCAATGCCGATACTCCGGAAGATGCCGCCCGCGCCCTTAAGTTCGGTGCCCAGGGTATCGGCCTGTTCCGTATCGAGCACATGTTCTATGGCCGCAACAGCGAACTGCCTCTGAGCAAGCTTCGCAAGATGATTCTCTGCGACACCGACGAGGAGCGCAAGGCCGCCCTGATGGAACTGGAGCCCTTCATGAAGGCCGCCGTCAAGGAAACCCTCCGCGTGATGGACGGCAAGCCCGTCGTGTTCCGTCTGCTGGATCCGCCGCTGCACGAGTTCGTCCCTCAGGGAGAGGACAAGAAGAAGGAACTGGCCAAGGATCTGGGCATTTCCCTGAAGGAAGTGGAGAAGCGTGGTGAGAGCCTGCACGAGGTGAACCCCATGATGGGTCATCGCGGCGTGCGTCTGCACGTGAGCTTCCCGCTCATCGCCGAAACCCAGTACCGCGCCATCTTCACCGCCACGGCCGAACTCCAGAAGGAGGGCCTGCACCCGCACCCGGAAATCATGATTCCTGTGACCATCAGCGCTCGCGAGCTCAATTTCCAGAAGGTAATCTGCGACCGCATCAAGGCCGAGGTTGAGGCCCACCAGTCCCAGCTCATCGACTACCAGTTCGGTACCATGATTGAAATCCCCCGCGCCGCCCTTACGGCAGACCGTATGGCCCGCACCGCCGAATTCTTCAGCTTCGGTACCAACGACCTCACCCAGATGACCTTCGGCTTCAGCCGCGACGATATCGGCACCTTCATGGGTGAATACCTGGGCAACAAGATTCTGGATGCCGATCCTTTCCAGACCATCGACGTCAAGGCCGTGGGTCAGCTGGTCCAGATGGGTGTGGAGCGTGGCCGTGGCCGCCGTCCCGGCCTGCAGTGCGGTATCTGCGGTGAGCACGGTGGAGACCCCAAGTCCATCGAGTTCTTCAACACCATCGGCATCGACTATGTGTCCTGCAGCCCGTTCCGCGTGCCCATCGCCCGCCTCGCCGCGGCGCAGGCCCAGATTGCCCAGAGCAAGTAAGCTCCCGGCTTTCCCATACCACAGAAAAAGCTCCGATTCCTCAGTCGGAGCTTTTTGGTGTTTTGACGGGCGGCTTTACAGCAGCTTGGCGGCTACCTCGGAGAGTTCGGAGCGCTCGCCCTTGAGGAGGGAGACGTGCTCGAACAGGGGCTGGCCGTGCATCTTTTCGCCCAGGTGGGTGAGGCCGTTACTCCACTGGTCCAGGAAGGGCTGGTCTATCTGGTAGATGTCTCCGGTGAAGACCATCTTGGTGCCCTCGCCGGCGCGGGTGATGATGGTTTTGACCTCGTGGGGGGTGAGGTTCTGGGCCTCGTCCACAATGAAATAGACCTTGCCCAAGGAGCGGCCGCGGATATAGGCCAGGGGGGAGATGAGAAGCTTCTCTTCCCTTATCATGGCGTCCAGCTTCTGGGACTGTTTGCTGCCGGGCTTGTAGCAGTGGCGGATAACCTCCAGGTTGTCCATGAGCGGCTGGATGTAGGGGCTCATCTTGGTTCTCTGGTCTCCGGGCAGATAGCCGATATCCTGGCCTCCCAGCACCACCGTGGGGCGGGAAAGGATAATCTGGTCATAATCGGCCTCCTGCTCCAGGGCGGCGGCCAGGGCGATGAGCGTCTTGCCCGTACCCGCGCCGCCGGTGAGCGACACCAGCGGAATCTTGGGATTGAGGCAGGCGTCCAGGGCAAACTTCTGCTCGTCGTTGCGGGGGCGGATGCCGGCGGCAGAAAGGGTTCGCACCAGGGCAATCACCTTGCGGGAAGCATCGTAGCGGGCGCACACCGTTTCCCCGCCGAACGCGAACTTATACAGCTGGTTGGGCTTGGGCTCCGTTTCCTGCACCTCCTGCCAGGGCAGGCAGTTGTCCTGCCCGTAGGCCAGGCGCTGCGTGGCTTCGGAAGATACCTCTATGGTAATGACCTCCTTCTCCAGGCTCACCATCACCTCGTCGTCCACACGGTCCCGGAGGTAGTCCTGGGCCTCCATGCCCACGGCTTTGGCCTTCAGGCGCAGGTTGATGTCCTTGGTTACCAGGGCCACAAAGCGGTCCGGGTTATGGTCCCTCACCCACATGGCCGTGGACAGGATGCGGTGGTCCTGGGTGTCGTCCCGGAACAGGTCCTGGTACTTGGGGGCAAAGGGATGGTTGGGTTCCAGCTTGATGCAGCCCAGTTTCCGGCCCAGGTTATATCCCCGCTGGCCGGGCTTGCGGTCCATGAGTTTGTTCATCTCCCGCATAAAGGCACGGGCGTTGAAACTGAGGGCGTCATTGCCCTTTTTGAACTTGTCCAGTTCCTCCACCACGGCGATGGGAATCACAATGTCGTTGTCCTGAAACTGCTTGATGGCATTGTAGTCGTGCAGGATAATGTTGGTGTCTAAAACGAATATTTTGGCCATTAGTCCTCTCCCTCTAAAGTGTTTAACAGAGATTCTAATATTTGTGGTATTTCTATGCGGCTGGTCAGTTTGATTTCCGAATGGCCGGGAACGGGATGGCCGATGGGGAAGTACACCACATCCTGGAGGATGAGCTCTGCATCCACGTAGTCGTAGTCTATATCGGCAATCTGGATAACCACGCCGGGCACTTCGGAAAAGAGAATGCGCACGGGGAACTCCCCGTTGTAGGCCTTGGAGATTTCCCGGATGGAGACATCGGCCCCGGTACCTCCGGAAGCCAGGGTGCGGAGGGCTGTCATGAGACCGCCGTCCCCCACGGTGGCGCCGGCTTTCACCACGCCGTCTTCCACCAGTTCCCGCAGCACCTCGTAGCAGTCCATGAAATAGTCCGCGTCCGAAACATCGGCCGGGACCGCGGGGGTGGCACCCACGGCTTGGGCCAACGTGGAACCGCCCAGACGGTATTCGCAAGGGTCGAAGGGAATGTAGATGATCCAGTCCGAGGCTTCGGGCTGGAAGGTGGCCGGGGCCTTTCTGCGACGGCTCAGGCGCGGGTTGGCCGTGCGGTAGGGCGTGTCCCGGAAGAGATCTTCCTCCTCCGGCTGGGCGTCTTCCTCTTCCAGCACTGTGCCGGCCTTGAAAGACACGGACGGCGTTCCTGTGGCAAAACTGTACTTCTCCAGTTTTACCCCCAGTGCATCTACGTAATTGCAGGTGGCTTCCACAGACTCGTAGAAAGCGGCGGCACGGCCCATTTCCTTGTCGTTCCACTTCCAATCGGCCTTGAGCGTAAGGTCTCCCAGGCGGAAATGGCCGTTGTACCACACCACATCCAGCAGGGCCTGCGCCACTTTGGATGCCGAATACGGCCCGGCGAAGGGAAGCGGCAGGCTGCGGGAGCGCCGGAGTTTCTCTACGGCAACGGCATACTCCGGGATGGCGCTTTCGTCGAAGGGATAATGGTCCGGAGAATAGTCCAGGCGTTCATCGGCCAGGGTTTCCGGCACCCCTTCGGGTTCCAAAGGAGGCTGGGCCGTACATTCCCGCAGCATGCGGGCCGGAGAAAGCGGCATGGGCACACCGTCCAGAATGTAGCTGCTGAAGAGTAAGTCTGCTGCCATACCCCAAAATTACGCATTTTCTTTGAAAACTCAAATATTCCCTTCCCCCGTACACGAAATCGGCCCTTTTGGTGTACGAACCCTCCCTTTTTTGCTATCTTTGCAATATGAAATTGTCTTACGAGGAACTTCTGGCCGATATTTTCAAGCGCTTCCCTTCGGTGCAGGGGAGCGGTTTCACGCCCGGGGCGTACAAGCCCGGGCTGGAGCATA
Organism: uncultured Bacteroidales bacterium; assembly: GCA_905235535.1. Taxonomy (GTDB): domain Bacteria; phylum Bacteroidota; class Bacteroidia; order Bacteroidales; family UBA932; genus Cryptobacteroides. The sequence continues at coordinate 20,061 of CAJOLS010000006.1, read as the reverse complement.
TGCGGGCCTTCGACGAGGCCCTGGGATGCCCCTCCCAAGCGCTGAAAACCATTCATGTAGCCGGAACCAACGGCAAGGGCAGCGTGTCCAATATGCTTGCATCGGCCCTTAGCTCCTGCGGCTACAGGACAGGCCTTTTCACCTCGCCCCACCTCATCGATTTCCGGGAACGCGCACGCATTGGCGGTGAGATGATTCCCAAAGACTATGTTTACGATTTCCTCACCCGGTGGCTGCCCTGGATTCAGGAGCACGACCTTTCCTTTTTTGAGATAACTACGGGCCTGGCCTTCAAGTGGTTCGCCGATGAAAAAGTGGATGCCGCCGTCTTCGAGGTGGGCCTGGGCGGCCGCCTGGATTCCACCAACATCCTGGAGCGGCCGGAGCTTTGCATTGTCACCTCCATCGGCCTGGACCACATGGCCCTGCTGGGCAATACTTTACCGGAAATTGCCGCCGAAAAGGCCGGCATCTTCAAGCCCGGCGTGCCCGTCATCATAGGGGAGAGGGAGGCCGAAACCGCCCCCGTCTTCGAAGAAAAGGCGTACATGTTCTGCCCCCTCCATTATGCCGGCGAGGAGTGCCCCAAACTGTGGAACCGCAGCGCCGCCATCCTCCAGGAAATGGACCTGAGGGCCGATGTCCAGGAAAAGAACCTTCGTACCGTACTGCTAGCGGTGGACCTCCTGAGGGAGGCTTTCCCGCGCCTGGATAACGCCGACGCCGTGGCGGAAGGCATCGTCCACACCGCCCGCAACATGGACTTCCGGGGCCGGTGGGAGCGCCTGAGCGCCCAGCCCTACGTGGTGGCGGATATCGGCCACAATGCCCATGCCCTGCAGCACAACTTTGCCCAGCTGGAGCGCCGCGTGTCCAGCGGACAGTTCTCTTCGCTCATCATCGTGTACGGCATCATGGCCGATAAGGACCTGGACGCCATCCTGCCGCTGATGCCGCTGGATGCCACCTACATCTTTGCCGCACCGGAAAGCGCCCGCTCCCTCCCGGCCGGAGAGCTGCTGCGCCGCTTCAACGAATACCGCCGCAGCCACAACCTGCCCTGCCGCTCTTTTTTCTCCGGAAGCGTGCGCCAGGCCGTGCAGATGGCCACCCAGCTTGCCTCGCAGCTAAGCGAACAACTGAGCCGCAGCGCATCGGCCCCGGAACAGGCCCCGCCCCTTATCTATGTAGGCGGAAGCGCGTTTGTGGTGGCCGAAGCGTTGCCTTTGTTCTGACGAGATTCTTCACTACGCTCAGAATGACACCTGTCATCCTGAAGCCTTTGGCTGAAGGATCTATTTGGGCATAATTGTTGAAAAGACTCTTAGAAAATGAGAAAACTTTTGATATTCACCATACTGGCCCTCTCCGGCATGTCCCATGCGTTTGCCATGGATGACGGACATGTGCTCACAAACCTCTGGCGCAAGTACGAGGATGTGCGCAAGGCAGACCGTCCTCAGACGGAGGCCGAGATGCTGGCCGATATCAAGAAGCAGGCGCTTAGGCAGCACCTGCCCGTGGATTTTTACGACGCTGCCACGGAATACGTAAACACCGTCCAAAGAAGGGATTGGAAGCAGGCCGACAAGCTTCGCGAAGAGCTGGAGGCCGATGTCCGCCGCTTTGACCAGCCGCTGGTTACCTTCCTGTGGATGCGCCAGTGGAAGCGCTCTTCCACCGACGAACTGTGGACCTATGTGAAAGACCATCCGAAGGGTTTTCAGGGCCACAATCCCGCCCTTTACCGGGGCGTTGAGGTGTTCCTGAACGGCAGTTTCCAGCCTTTCATCCGAAATGACCGGGAGTTTGTTCTCTGGAACCTTCTGCAAAGCCGCCGCTATGCCGATGCCATGCAGGACGAGATTTACCGGGAGCTTAAGAAAGAACTGGCCGGTTCCTACCCCGGGGACGGGGCGCTGGAGTATTACATCCTGAGCCGCCAAAACTACAGCCAGGACGAACAGGAGGCCCGGAAAGCAGCCTTGCAGGCCCTTCAGACGCAGTATGCAGGAAAGGCCGTGGGCCTGTACCCCGGTGCAGACCTCCTTCTGATGGAAAAAGACAATCTGGACCGGCAGAAGGCCGACAGCCAGCAGTACCAGAACCTCTGCGCCGCGTGCCGTCGTTTTGAAAACCAGCGGAAGTCTTTCCGCGGGGACGAAGCCGCCATAGCCAGGGCCTGCACCGGCGTGGAATACCTCCTTCAGGAGCTGGAAGCCCAGGACCTGGGCGTTATTGTGGATTCTACGCGCATCCAGGTGCTGTTCAGGAACCTCTACCACGCCAACGTCACCCTTAAGCAGGGGAAGAACACGGTCCAAACCTGGAAAGCGGCCAATATGACGGAAAGCTTCTATGTGCAGGACACTGTCAGCATAGACCTTCCGGAGCTGGAAGACGGCAACTATACCGTGGAAGCCAGGAACGGAAAGCTTAGCGTACAGGAGAACTATACCCAGTTCACCCTTTCGCTGGCCTCGCGCCAGGATGCGGGCGGGCACAGCGTTTACGTAACGGATTACAAGAGTGGAGAGCCTCTGCCCAGCGTAACCCTCCGTCTTCTGAAGGGAGACAGGGAGGTGGCCAGTACCAGCCTCAAGCTCAATGGTTTTACCCCGCTGCCGGAGTCCTTTGAAAGCCAGATGACCGGCCGCAGTTACTACTCTTTGGAGGCCGTTTCCGGGAAACGGCGTTCTCCTGTGCTGGGCGTGAGCCGGGACAGCTGGACGCATTCGGAAAGTACCGGCACTTATTGCCATATCTATTTGGACAAGGGCGCCTACAACCCCGGAGACAACGTGCAGTTCAAGGCTGTCCTGTATGAGGGAAATCCCGCCACGGGACTGAAAGTGACCGGGGGAAAGCAGGTGAGCGCCATCCTCCGGGATTCCGAGGGCAACCAGCTGGTCACCCAGGATTTGAAAACCAATGACTGGGGCTCCGTTTCCGGAACTTTTGCCATTCCCACGGGCCTCAGGGGCGGTTATTTCCATATTGAGATAAAAGACCGGGCCAGCAAGATGTTCCGGGTAGATGAGTTTGTGCTGCCCAGCTTTGACTTAAGCTTCGACTCCCTCAAAGAGCTCTGTCTTCCGGGCGGCAACGTCCCGGTCAGCGGCAGCGTCCAAAGCTATTCGGGCCACAACCTCACCGGTGCCACCGTAAGCATTCAGGTTACCCGCTTTGGCGCCGCAGTGCTGGAAGGTGAGCAGGAATTGAAGGCCGATGGACGCTTCTTCTTCACCTTCCCCGCCAAGGAAACGGGCTTCTACGAGGCTGAAGTGAGGGTGACGGATGGCACGGGCGAAACCCTGGAATTCCACAATTCCTATTTTATAGACAATCAACTGTTGGTGCGCACGAAGGTGCAGCAGAAGCTGGATGTGAACCTGGCCCTGAATTCGGAGGAGGCCCGTTCTTATCGGCCCTCAGGAGCCACGTATGTCATTGGCAATCATCCTCTTTCCGTGGTGCTGCAGGCCCTTGACGGCGCAGAGAATGAGGTTCCCGTTCCCGTGAGTTACAAGCTTTTGAAGGCCGATGGAACCCTGCTGGCCGAGGGAACGCTCCCTTCCGGCGAAACCTTGCAGAAAACCCTCCCTTCCGCCGGCCTGTATTTTTTGAAGACCACTGTAAGTGTGACCGGGGAAGACGGTTCCAAGCTTAGCGGTATCAGGGAAGACAAGATTCTCTGCGTTATGCCGGGGCAGGATTCCGTGGGCCCGGAAGTGAAGCATATCTTCCTCCCCGGAGAACTGACCATTGCCCCTTCCAAGGACATTGAGGCCTGCTTAGGCACCGGCGTCGGCCGCACTTATGCCGTGGCCACCCTCTTTGGGGAAGGCCGCAGCGTGCTGGCCTCGAAGGCTTTGGAGGTGGAAGAGGGACACTTGGATATTGTGCAGTTCCCTTATATAGACAGCTATCCGGACGCCGTGCGGCTTGTGGTGTTCTATTTCAAAAACGGCGACGCAGTGCGCTTTGAGCGGGAATACCGCCGCGCCAAGGACAAATTTACCCTGCCGCTGCAGTTCACCCGTTTCCACGAAAAGGCCTATCCGGGAACGGAATACACGTTTAGCCTGAAGACGCAGCCGGGCGTGGAAGTGCTGGCGGCGGCCTGGGACAAGAGCATAGACGCTATTGCCTCCAACTACTGGCCGCAGGTGACAATGCGGGAGTATTCGGTGGATTATGTGCCCCTCAGCAGCGTCTGTGGCCGTATCGAGGGTTCGGGCCGATACCATGTAATGGGCCTGGAGCGCATGACCAAGAGCGTTGCCATGGCCTCCATGCAGGCCAATAAGGTAGCCCTGGAGATGGAGGAAAGTGCGGACGTCCTGAGTTTCTCCGCGTTCCGTGAGGCCTCCCCGGATGCCGGTGTGCGCGTCCGTTCCCATTTTGCATCGGCCCTTACTTTCCAGCCGCATCTTTACGCGGGGGCCGACGGCACGCTGGATTTCAGCTTCCGCACCTCTGACAAGCTCTCTACCTTCTATGTTTGCGTGTACGCGCACGACAAGGAGATGAAAAACGCCCTCTGTGAGGGTGAAATGCTGGTTTCGCTGCCTGTGAAGGTGTCTTTGGTGGAGCCTCGCTTCCTCTACGAAGGGGATGTTTACGAGGCCGCCGTCACGGTGTCTTCCATGGCCGATACCCCCGTTTCCGGAGTCATTGTATTCCATGCCGGAGAATCCGTGCAGCAGCTTCCCGTCACGGTGGCCCCCGGCGCTACGGAATCCAAAAAGTTCAGAGTCCTTTGTCATTCTTCCCGAGGCGAAGAATCTTCCCTTCTTCTGAAGGCCTCCTTCGTGGCCTCCGATTTCTCCGATGCCGTGCAGGTGAGCGTTCCGGTGTACCCGGCGGCCCAGCGGCTTACCGAGGCCCATTCGGCCGTCTTGCGGGATGCCATGTCCCGCGAAGCCCTGCTGGAAGAGCTCCGTTCCCGTTTTGTGAACGTTCCGGCCTCGCAGGCAATTTTGAAAGAGATTACCGTGCTGGACATGGTGAAAGACGCCATCCCGTCCCACGTAGAGCCCCGCGCTAACGATGTCCTGTCCCTCTCCGAGGCCTGGTACGTGCGCCTGATGGCCTCCCTGCTCCCTTGTCATTCTGAGCGCGGCGAAGAATCTCTTCCCACCTCAGACCTTCTGGAAAAGATCCTGGCTTGCCGCAACTCAGACGGCGGCTTCTCCTGGTTCGAGGGCATGTCCTCCAACGCCATCATCACCGCCGTGCTGCTGGAGCGCTTCGCCCTCCTGCGGGACCGAGGCTTCGATATTCCGGACATGACTTTCTCTGTCAAGTTTTTGGATAACATGCAGTTCGGAACGTCGTTCCCCGTCTGGCGCGGCTGGGTGTCCGACGCCCAGTACATGCGCGTGAGGTCCCTTTACCCTCAGGTCCCCTTTGAGGTTAAGCCCGTATCGGCCGCCGGCAAAAAGCGCCTGTCTCAGTTCAAGAAGGACGCCAAGGCCTATCTTACGCCTTCCAGGAAGGACGGTCGCGGGCTGGAGGGCCAGATTCTCTCCAAGGCCCGGCGGCTTCTCACCCTCCGCAGCCTGTCTGCTTCGGAGCTGGGTCGTGCGCTGGCCAAGGCGTGGGGTATCGGCCTCAGTTCCAAGCTGGAGAAATCCATTGAGGCCGATGTGGAGTCCCTGCTGGAGTACGCCGTGGAGCACAGGGACGGTGGCTGGTATTATCCCAACGCCGTGATGCCTTTCCGTGGCCTCCTGGAAAACGAGGCCTACGCCCATGCGCTCCTGTGCCAGCTCCTCGCCACTTCCGTCATTCCCGGCTCTGACCGGGAATCTCCTTCCGCCATTGCCGACGGCATCCGCCTCTGGCTCATGCTGCAGAAAGAAACGCAGCACTGGGATACGGATCCGGCCTTTGTTGACGCCATTACTGCCATTCTGGATGGCTCCGAGGCGGTTCTGAATACCCGTGTGCTGGCCTTATCGGCCACTTATGAGGCTCCTTTCCAGGCTATCCAGGCCACTGGAAACGGCTTCACGCTGGGGCGCAAGTTCTTCCGTGAGGTCACCGGGGAACGCGTGTACGACGACAAGACCGGCCCCAACGACCGCGTGGCCCGCTGGGTGCCGCTGCAGCCCGGAGAAAAGGTGGAGGTAGGGGATAAGATTCGGGTGGAATATGCCGTCTGGAGTGCCGAGAACCGCAGTTTTGTGAAACTCACCGCCGGTCGCGAGGCCTCCCTGAGGCCCGTGGAGCAGCTCTCCGGCTATCTGGGCTGGGGTCTCCTCCGGCCGCTTCGTGACGGGTACCGCTGGCCCTTTACGCCCAATGGCTACCGCAACGTAATAGCCTCGGCCACAGAGTTTTACTTTGACAGCTATCCCGAGGAGGCCACTGTGCTGGCCGAAGATTTCTTCGTCACCCAGGCGGGCAGTTTCGCCGCCCCTGTCACCGTGATCGAGAGCCTCTACGCCCCGCACTACCGCGCCAACTCCGCCTATCGCTCCGCCCTTGTTTCCGAGTAGCGTTTGCTGGTTTCCGCCCTCGCCGTTTTTGCTCTGTCGCAGGTCCGTGCTTTCGCCGTCGCAGGTCCCTTCTCGTACACCAAAAGTGCCGTTTTCGTGTACGGGAATAGGAAGGCGCCTCCGCTTAACAGCCCAAAAACGGGCTCACCCGGTCACTTTGCGCCTGACTCCTCCTTTTTACGTCCCTTCGGTCCGTAACAGTCGTCAAACAGACGGCGCAATGCCCGGCCCAGTGGCAGAAGGCACCGTTCCCTGCACAGGCCCCCGCGCGGACCCTTTTTTGTCTATTCGCTCCGGCACCTCCCTATTCCCTTTCCCCCGTGCCCCTGGGGGCATCCGCGTAGCGGCGGGGGATGAGAAGCACTTGTGCCGCCCACAGAAAAAGCGACCCATTGAGGTCGCTTTTTCTTGTGGGCGGTACTGGATTCGAACCAGTGACCCTCTGCTTGTAAGGCAGATGCTCTGAACCAACTGAGCTAACCGCCCGAAATGGATTGCAAAGGTAGCAATTTAATTTGAATTGACAAATTTTATCACTAACTTGCAAAGTAAATTGTAAGAATAATGGTATCAGTCATTGGTCTGGCCATCCTGCCGGCACTCATTCTCCTCTATTATGTTTATCAACAGGATAAACTGCAGCGGGAGCCCACAAGGAACCTGGTGAAGGCCTTCTTCTATGGCGGGGCGTCGGTTTTCGCTTCGCTGCTCATCTCGGTTCCGTTCTTGAATATCGGCCTGTTTTCTCAGGAAATACATTCTTTTTCAGATGCTTTCCGTACGGCTTTCTTCGGGGCTGCCATCCCGGAAGAGACGGCCAAACTGGTGCTGCTTTTTCTGTTCCTTAAGAAGTGCAGGGATTTTGACGAGCGTATGGACGGTATAGTTTACGGCGCTTGCGTGGGGCTGGGCTTTGCCTCCTTCGAGAATATCGAGTACCTTTTTGCCGCCGGCACAGATTGGGTCACGGTGGGGCTGGGGCGCTCTGTGACGGCCATTCCGGCCCATTTCGGCTTTGCCGTGGTCATGGGGTACTACTTCTCCCTCTTTTACTTCGACCGGTATCGGGCTCCGGGGGCCGGTCTCAAGATGTGGCTGTATCCCGTGCTGCTGCACGGCCTGTATGACTGGATTGCCATGAGCCAGGAGGTTAACCCGGAGCTGGGCGGCATCATCGGCCTGGCCATTCTGCTCCTGTGCTTCTGGATGCTCAAAAATGCCCGCCAACACATCAATGACCATTTGATTTCCGACAGTGTGGAATCCACCGGAATAGACGTACAATAAATTTTACTCAGATATGAAAAAACTCTTTATCCTTGTCCTGGCCGCTGCCGTGAGCTTCTCTGCCGGCGCCCAAAAAGTTGTGAAAGGTTCCATCGAAGGAGTGCCCTATCAGGGTTCCTACCACCCTACGTATTCCAGCGACGGTGCCTCCTACATTCCCAAAAACATTATCCTCATGATTGGCGACGGTACCGGCCTGGCCCAGATTGCCTCCGGCTATTTTGCCAATAACGAAGACCTTACTTACTTCAATCTCAAGCACTTGGGTTGGGTAACCACCCGTAGCGCCACAGACTTCACCACGGACTCTGCCGCTTCCGGTACTGCTTATGCCTCCGGTCAGAAGACGTACAACTATGCTATCGGCATGGATTTGAAAAAGCGCCCCGTTCCCAACATTCCGGAGCGCGTGAAAGAAAAGGGAATCATTGCCGGCATAGTCTCCACGGACGACCTTAACGGCGCCACGCCTGCTGCATTCTTCGCCCACCAGGAAGACCGCGGCATGACGGACGAGATTTGGGCCGATATCCCCGCCAGCGCCATCATGTATTTTGCCGCCGGCAGCAAGGAAAAGTTTGAAAAGCGCCCTGCAGCCACCCAAAAAGCCATCAAGGAAGCCTTCACCGTGGTCTATTCCCTGGAAGACCCTGTCTGCGCTACTGCCGAAAAACTGGGCGTGCTGCCTCCGGCCGTAGAAACCGGATACATTGTGAACGGCCGCACGGACTTCCTGCCCAAGGCCACCCGTCAGGCCATTGATTTCCTGAATACCCGCAAGCAGGAGGGCAAGGGCTTTTTCCTGATGGTGGAAGGCGCCCGCATAGACAAAGCCTGCCACGGCAACGATTTCCCCAGCGCCGTGAAGGAACTGCTGGACTTTGACAAGGCCATTGCCGAGGCCATCAAGTTTGCCGATGAGGATGGCAATACGCTGGTGGTGATATCGGCCGACCACGAAACTTCCGGCCTGGCCATTTGGAACGGAGACCCCAAGAAGGGCAACATGGAAGGCGTACATGTCAGCGGTGGACATACGGCCATTCCCGTTCCCCTGTTCGCTTACGGCCCCCATGCCCAGGACTTCATGGGTGTCCAGGGCAACGAGCAGGTGTCCCAGAAAATCCTGAAGCTCCTGCTGGCGGAATAGCCTTTAAAAGCTGCAAGGATAAAATAACCGTGGCATCGGATGGGGATTCCGATGCCACGGGGGGAGGGACGTCGTTGGTTATCCAAGTGACGAAATGCTATTCACTTAAGTTCGTTCTTGTATTCTGCCGGGGATTGCCCGATAATTTCCTTGAAGCCGCCGCCCGCCTGTATCAGCGCAACGCCCAGGAACGCGCATCCCTCGCGCCCACCGTATGGCGGCAGCACGTGATTGCCAGCACCCAGTACGGGTCCAACAGCAGCCAGTCTCCCTACGTGATCTGGGGGGGAGGAATGCCTCTCCTACGGCAATCCTTCCACCAGCAGGGCGTATGGCGACGGTCTGCAGGAATTCAGCACCCGCTGCGTGCGCAATCTGGGCTACGACCCCGTAAGCGGCGGAGATATGAGCTATGCCGGTATCGACGTGGTCCCCGAGGACCATATCGTGGCCAAACGCATGCTCAACGGAGAAGAATACGACGGCAGCTATACCACCAACGTGTACTATGACATTGACTGTTCCCGCGTGAACGAGGCATCCCTGCGCTATTATACGGACAAGGAACTGGTTTCCCATGACGAGTACTCCATGCAGGCCTGCCTGTACAAGCATTTCGTCTGTGCACCCAGGGCGCTGGCGGTCTCTACTGCCGATATGCCCAAAATCGGCAACAATACCAACCCCAAGGTGATTCAGCAGTATCTGGACGGCCGGGACGTCAATTCTTTCTTCAACGGCTACTCCATCTGCCGTACGCACTGGTCCTTCGGCACCATCGGCGCCTACGAGAACAAACCCCGCGGCAGGGTATTCTATCTGATGGAGGAAGACCGCTTTGTGGTCATGGTGGGAAAATGGCTGGAGGAGCATCCTGAGGCTCGGCAACTCATTCTGCAAGAGTTTGACCTTCAGGCCGATAAGACCACCTTCGAGTACGCCGTCCATTGGGATATCGGCAAGAAGTGGATGTAGTTATTGCGCCACCGTAAAGACAATGCTCAGGGAATTGCCCTTGTCGTCCACCACGGTAAGGGAATGTTTGCCGATGGGAGGCGCCAGCCGAAGCTCGTGCAAAAAGCGCGTTTCTCCAACGTAGGTCTGGTCCAGGTGCCACCAGAGCGTGGCGTCGGGCCTGTGGTGCGCCACCCGGAACACGGCGCCTTCCACCTCCCCGCTCAGCTGCCGGGGAAGGTACAGCGTGGTGCCGCTCTGAGGATAAATGAATTCGATTTCTTTAGCAGTAACGGCCGATCTGGCCCCCACATATTCCGGATGATGCGGTTTGTAGAACCACTCCATGGCCGGGGTAAGCACAAATTCACCGGTCTTGTGGTAGGGACAGGGCTCGCTCTGCAGCCCCGCCGCCGGAATCAGGAGCTTCTCGGAGGGACACTCCGGCGTGGCTAACATGCCGGATTCCGTGCATACGTTTGCCCACACGCTCCCTTCGGGCACCGCAGAGCCTGTTTCTGTGCCCGAGCGCGTGTTTTTCGGCCGTTCGGGCACCGCAGAGCCTGTTTCTGTGCCCGAGCGCGTTTTTTTCGGCCGTTCGGACACCGCAGAGCCTGTTTCTGTGCCCAAGCGCATGTTTTTCGGCCGTTCGGACACCGCTGGGCCTGTTTCTGTGCCCGGGAACGGCTCCTCAAACCAGGCGTCGGAGGCCGGGAGCAGGTTCTGGATGGCAAAGAGCACCGGCCCGGCCGTACGGGCGCCGGTGAGGCCGGGCACTCCGTGGCCATCGGCATTGCCGGCCCATACGCCAATGGTGTACTCCGGCGTCATGCCCACCGCCCACGCATCGCGGAAACCGTAGCTGGTGCCGGTCTTCCACGCGGTCTTCCGTACGGAACGGATGAGCCGCCAGTCCAGTTCGTCGGGCCGGTTCACCTCCTTCAGCGCCTCCAACGTGTACCACACCGCCAACTCTCCGTGAGCGTACAAAGCCTCTGGTGCACACCGGCCTTCATGATAAGGCTCTCCGTGAGCACTACAGGCTCCCTGTGCACACGCAGTGGCGGCCATAGCGCTGTACGCCGCCGTAATTTCGTCCAACCGGCCTTCGCCGCCTCCCAGGATGAGGGAGAGGCCATAATAATCCGGGGTTTGGGTGAGTGTGGTCAGCCCGGCGCGTTGCAGCAGGGCGTGGAATTTGGGAACGCCGTACTGGCGCAGCAGGAACACGGACGGAACGTTGAGGGAACGGGCCAGGGCCTCGCCCGCCGGCACCGCGCCGTAAAACTGCCGGTCAAAGTTCTGCGGGGCAAAACCGCCCAGGTTCACCGGAACGTCCGGCAGCAGCGTCCGGGGCAGAATCTCGCCCTCCTGCAGCGCCGCGGCATACAGGAACGGCTTCAGGATGCTGCCGGTAGAGCGTGGAGAAGCGGCAATGTCCACTTGCATGCCCGGGCGTTCGCGATCCGGCGAGGCGTTCCCCACGTAGGCTACCATTTCTCCAGTGGCGTTGTCCATGACCACGGCAGCCATATCGGCCACGCCTTCCTTGGCCAGTTCGTCCGACTGCAGGTCCACCAGAGCCGATACCGCTTTCTGGAGCGGCAGCCGCAGCGAAGTTCGCGTGCGCACCCCCTTGGGGCAGCGTTCCACATAGTGCGGGGCATAGGACGGCAGCGGTAGGGGAGCGTCCGGAAGCGGTTCCTCCAGCGCCGCCTCATAGGTATCGGCCGATAAGTCCCCGTGCTCCAGCAAGCGTTTCAGCAGCCGGTTGCGTTTGGCCAGGAGCTCCTCCCGGCCCTTACCCGGATGAAGCGTGGAGGGCGCATTGGGCAGCACAGCCAGCGTGGCGGCCTCGGCCCAGGAGAGTTCGGAAGCCGGCCGGCCAAAGTACCGCCAGGCCGCGGCCTCCAGCCCCACCACATTGCCCCCGAAGGGCGCGTGGGAGGCATACAGGGCCAGGATGGTGCGCTTCCGGCACCTCAGTTCCAGCCGCGTGGCCAGCACAGATTCCACTATCTTTTGCCACACCGTGCGCTCCCGTTGCCGGGAGAGCCGGATCACCTGCATGGTGAGGGTGCTGCCGCCGCTCACCACGTGGCCGCTGCGAAGGTTTTGCACCAGCGCCCGGCCCATGGCCACGGGGTTCACGCCCGGATGCCACCAGAACTGCCGGTCCTCAAACTGCACCAGCGCCGTGGCAAAGCGCTGTGGCACGGTGTCGCACGGGGGAAAGCGCCACTGCCCGTCGGCCGCAATCCTCGCCCCTATCAGTTCGCCCTCCGCGCTCTCCACCACCGTGGAGTATTCCGTGCCCTTGAAAAGGTTCCGCGGCAGGCAGAACAACCACCCTGCCAGCAGCCCCGCGGCTATCACCATCCAGCCTCGTACACCAAACCGGGCCTTCCGGTGTACGAACCCGCCAAAATGGACACCCCGTACACCAGAATGGCTGTTTTGGTGTACGGAGTGTGGGAAAAGGCGGGCGAGCGGGCTCATCGCGTCACGGCAGCCACGCCGGAAGCGGAGGCAGCCTGGACGGCGGGCTCGTACATAGCCTCGGCAACGGCCGAAGGCAGCGTGTACCGGCCCTCGTAGGCAGCGCGCAGCTGTACGGTGAAGGTCTTGCTGCGGCCGGCAGGAAGGCCGAAGAACCAGTTCACGCGGTTGTCGCGGATGTCCTTGTGGTCGTAGCCGTCCTCGGAAGCGCCACCGGTGAGGCGTTCGTTCAGAATCTCCCAGCCGGAGGCCACGGGGAAGTTCAGCGCCAGGTTCTCATACCCCTTTACGGCCGATGTGTTGCTCACCTTGATAATGGCCTGGAAGCGGGTTCCCTGCGGCAGGGAGGCCGGGTTCACGGCCGCTCCCGTCTCGGAAGACACATACTTGATTTCCAGCTTGAGGCTGTTGGAGGTGGCGGTGTGGACGCCGGTGCGGGTGGTCTTCACCAGGGTCCCGTGCAGCGGGCCCTCGGAGAGATTCTTCACGGCGGCGGCCTCCGTCACTTCACAGCTGGCCAGGCTCTTTCCGGCCTTCACCTCCCGGCTGCCCACGGTGGCCTGGAGGGCCGTGGTGGGAACCTTGTCCAGCAGGTGCCTGTAGGCCACGGCGGCAAAGGCGGTTTCCTGGGTGCTCATCCAGCGGCCGGCGGGCTCGGATGCCACTTCCAGGGCCTCCGGGATGCGTCCGCACAGGACCAGGGCGTCCAAGGCCACCATCTTGTCGCGGAAGCCGGTACCATAAGTAATATTGTAAGGCTCATATTCCGGGAAGTCCTTGCCTATGCCGTCCATCAGGCTTTCGCCCAGGTTGGCTTTGCCGCTAAGGGCATAGGCGGCGGCCAGCATCCAGCGGGCGCGGTCTCCCATGTCATCGGCCTCCTTCAGGCGGTTCATGGCAGAAAGCTGCGAGGCGCCGGCATCGGCCAGGGAATAAAGCCGATAGGCCTCGTCCAGGGTGCTGAAGGAGCTGGAGCCCGCCACGCGGAACACCTGGCTCATCTTCTGCTGGTATCCCTTCCAGTTTTTCACCACGCCGCCGTTCACCTCGAAGCCGGCCTTGGAGGCTTCGGCCAGGAAATGACCGGCCATGGAGCTCACCCAGGTGTCGCTCTTCCCGCCATTCCAGTAGGCAAAACCGCCGTCGGCATTCTGTCGGCTGTAGAGCTTGGAAATGAGCGTGGGAATAAGTTCGCGGGCCTGGGCGGCGTCTTCTTCGTCCAGCAGCGGCAGCAGGCTCACCAGGGTGAGGCCGCGGGAACTGAGCTGCTCTCCGCAATCGTAAGGATAGTTTTTCATGTTCAGGAACCACGCGCGGGCGTCCGGGGCCGGATAGCCGGCCAGCTGCAGGGAACCGGCCGATACCTGGCGGGACTCTCCGGACTTCAGGGTGAAGCGCTCCACCGTCACAATCTCCGGCTGGGGATTGCGCACGGTGAGGGCTATGGTCTCGGAGGCCTTGTGGCCGTTGCCGCTGGCTTCCACGGTAATGCGGGCCACGCCTTCTTCGGCCGTAGCCTTCAGGCCGAAGCGGACCAGCTGGTCTCCCTTGGAGGCGAAGGTGAGTTTCTGCGAGGTAGCGCCCGTCAGCTCCACGGGGCCTTCGGCCTTCACGGTAACGTTGGCTTCCTTCACGTCGTCCTCCATGGCAAACACGTTCACGGGGATGGCGGTTTCTTCATGGATGCCCAGTACGCGGGGCAGGGTGGTCACCAGCATCAGCGGGTTCTGCACGGGAACCGTCTTTTCGGCACTGCCGAAGGCTCCCTCGTGGCCGGCCACCACCATTACGCGGACGCTGCCCACGTAGGAGGGGATGGTCAGTTTCACCACGTCGGTGCCTTTGGCAACCGTGCGCGGCTGCCGGAACAGCACCACGGGGTTGAAGCGGTTGTCCTTGCGGGCGCTCACCACGTTGTCCTGGTCACCGCCGATGGAGGCCAGCGGCGAGAACTTGCCGCTGAAGGCGCCCATCACCTGGTCGTACAGGTCCCAGGTGCTCACTCCCAGGGCCTCGGGCTTGTACATCTGGCTCCAGGGATCCGGAGTCTTGAAGGCCGTGAGGTCCAGCAGGCCCTCGTCCACAAGGGCCAGGGTATAGGTCATGGGCCTGCCGTTTTTCTCGCTCACCTTCACGGTGAACTCCTCGTCCGGGTGCAGCACCTGAGGCAGGGAAACCACGGGCTCCAGATGGGAGGCCGGGTTCTCCACTTTCACGCGCTGAACGCCGTACAGACGCAGCGGGAGGTCGTTTTCCGTGCTGCCGTAAGGCTGTACCAGCGTAACGTGCACATAGATATTGGGTGCCATTTCGGGAGATACGGTAAAGGTATAAGGAGTATCTTTCCCGGAAAGGGACACCCATTCCCGCTGTAGCACGGCACTGGCATTCTCCAAGGAAACCAGGGCCCGGCCAGCCTTGGCGGCGGGCAGGTACACGGTGGCTTTCTCCCCGGGCTGGTAGGAAGGCTTGTCCATAGAGAAAGTAATCATGGAAAGGGCTTCCGGGTCCCGGCGGTTGGCGCGGCCTCGGAAGTCGGGCCAGTCAATGGTCACAAAGCAGCCGCTGGTGTGGCCGGAGGCCTTGTCCCGGGCCAGGACCAGGTATCGGCCCCAGTCGGGATAGTTTACGCGGATGCTGAATCCCATGTCGTCGGAAGCGCCGGAGGTAAGGGTGCCGGAGGCAATCTTTTCCACGGAACTGCCGTTCACATAGGCATCCAGGTCTCCTCCGGGATTGTCCCACCACCAGTTCCAGCCGGTCTTGTACACGGCATACTCCACCGGGTGGCCCTTGACGCGTTTGCCCGTGGCATCCACCACGGCCAGTTTCACGGGCTGGTCCTTGTCTGTTTCCAGAAGTTCTCCTTCGGGCACCTTGATGCCCACGTAGGAGCTGTAGGGGGAGTAGAGAAGGGTTTCGGTGGTGAAGCTTTCGTCTCCGCCGGGCTCTTCCACGCTGGTTGTCACAAAGGCCTGCAGCAGGCCCGGGGCACCGTCCGTAGCGGGCAGTTTCACCTGCACGGAGGCATTGCCCGTCCCGTCCAGCCGGGATTGGAAAAGAGGCTGCCGGGCCGATGCAAAACGCGACCCCGGATTGTAGAAGTTGTATTTCTCAAAGCCCTTGAAGGGGATGCCGGCTTTGCGCAGGGTCATCTCGGCCCGTACTCCGCAGCCGGCCGCCGTACCGCCGGAGAGCCAGGAGGCGGCCACCTTCACGGGGACGGCCTGCCCGGCCTGCAGCAGTTCGGGATAGGCGGTGGCAATCTTGAAGCGGTTGGGCTTCACGGTTTCCACGTGCAGCGTCTTGTGGAAGGTGCTGCCGCCCACCTTGAAGTAGGCGTTCCAGTAGCCGGTGGGGTCATCGGCCTTGGTACCCACCTCGTAGCTGTAGAAGCCGTCGGTGCCTTTGGCCACCAGCCTGGTGTAGAACTGGCCTTCGGGGGTGTACACATCCAGGGTGGCGGGATGGCCTTCGGGCAGGTTCTTGCCCTTGTCCTGGAGGATGAGGGTAAGGTGCATGGTGTCTCCCGGACGCCACACGCCGCGCTCTCCGTACACGAAGCCCTTGATGCCCTGCTGCACGGTTTCCCCGCCCACGTCAAAGCGGCTCAGGGAACGCTCGTTGCCGCTGCTTACCTTCAGGTAGGAGGTGCTGCCGCCGGCCTTGGCCACTATGGTGAAGGGCTTGCGGGCCACGGTAAGCTGGGCCAGGCCCTGGTCGTCCGTCTTGCCCTTGGCAAGGGTCTGGAGCTGATAGTCAACTACTTCCAGGCTAACCCCATAGACGGGTTTGGCGGTAAGGAGGTCCGTGGCGGCCACCCAAAGGGTATTGCCGCCGGCATATTCGGCCAGAAGGCCCAGGTCGCTGGCCAGAATCTGGACAGAAGGGAAGCGGTTGCTATCCATATAATAGGAAGGCTTCGAAGGGTCATTGCTCTCTTCCCAGTCGTAGGCCGACCAGTCGTAGTCGTTGTCCCAGTAATAGGGGCTGGCAATATCCCAGGACGATTCATCTTCCGGAGTGGGTTTGCCGGAAGGAGCCTGCGTGCTCAGGATGGGCTCTTTGCCTCCGTAGAGGCTCTGGTCCTGGCGGAAGCTGAGGCGGATGCGGTAAATGGCGCCGGGTTCCTGCTTGACCAGGTTGCCCAGGTCTATGGAATGGGTGTTCCAGCGGTGCAGGTTCTTGGAGGCATCCAGCGGAACGTCCCCGCGCCACACCAGGCGGCCGCTGCGGCGAAGGCCGCTGTTTTCTCCCAGCTCGTTCTCCTGCAGGAAGGAGAGCACGTTTTTCTCATAAATCTTGATCACCCTCACTTCCACGGCGCTCAGGTTTACGGCTCGGAAGGGAAGGATGAGCCGGTCTTTGTCCGGGAGGATGTTGCCGCTTGTCTCCAGCTGCACGGCCGGATAGATTTCCCCGGCCGTGAAGTTGCGTACGAAGTTGTCTCCCAGAGTGTTGCCGTTGCCATCCTTCAGGTTCTTGTCCAGGGTGAGCACCAGGTCTCCCTTCTGGCCCTCAAAGGGCAGTTTCAGCACCTTGTCTTCCACTTGTACATAGCTGCGGGCGGCGCCTTCCAGTTCCACCAGGCCCTTCACCTGGGCGTTGGCGGGTTTCTGGGAAAGGGTCACTTCCACCAGGTTCTCCCTAAGGACGGCCTTCACCACGCGGAACGGACGCCCGTTGTCGGGCTCTTCGGCCTCATCGGCCTCTTTCCCTTTGCCGCGGACGGCCAGGCCGAAGGTAAAAGGCTCTTCGGGGGCATTGCCGCAAACCTTGTCCAGGGCAAAGCTTACGGTATAGGTTTCTCCCGCCTTCCATGCCGTGGGGGTGAAGGAAACGGTGGATGGATTGATCCACCGGGTGGTTCCCTCCACCTTGGGCTTGATGGAGAACAGGCCTTCGGTGGGCTGCGCCGTGGCGTCCTGGGCAAGTTCTATCCTGAGGACGGCGTCTTCACCTACAATACCGCCGGTGTATGCCTTCACATACGGGGCAAATTCCTGGGCCGGCGGGGTTTTCACCTCGGTCTTGGGCCCTCCGCAGGCTGTGAGCAGGACGCAGGCAGCCAGAGCAGGCAATATTTTACGCATTTTTGTAAGAAATAAGTCCTTCTTTAAGCCGGTCAAGTCCGTCCAGCAGACGGGTTCTGGGGCAGGCGATGTTCAGGCGCTCGAAGCCTTCCCCGGCGGCGCCGTAGATGGTTCCGGTGCTAAGCACCAGCCCGTGTTTTTCCCTCAGGTGGTTTGCCAGGCGCTCGGAAAAGCCTTCCAGGGGCTCTCCGGGCCTGAGGGCACAGCGGCAGTCCAGCCACATGAGGTAGGTGCCCTCCAGCGGCGGGCAAACCACGCCCGGTATCTCGTCTTCCAGGAAGCAGCAAACGGTGCGGGCGTTGTGGTACAGGTAGTTGCGGAGCTCGTCCAGCCAGGGGCCGCCAGCACCGTAAGCGGCCTGCAGGGCCGCCGCGCCAAATACGTTCACGTCGCAGCACTCGTTTTCGTTGATGGCGCGGTCCATCTTCTTCAGTATGTCCGGATCGGCCGCAAAGATGTTGGCAATCTGGATGCCGGCAATGTTGAATGCCTTGGTGGGCGATATGCAGGAGACTGAGTTTTTCACGTACTGTTCCGGCAGGGTGGCCCAGGGGGTGTAGTCGTGGCCGGGGTAGGTGAGTTCGCAGTGAATCTCGTCGGCCACCACAAACACGTTGTTCCGGCGGCAAATCCCGGCCATCAGAAGCAGCTCCTCGCGGGTCCATACGCGGCCCACGGGGTTGTGGGGGTTGCACAGCAGGAACACACGGGCCTGTTTCACTTTGGCCTCAAAATCGTCCCAGTCCACTATGAAGTGCTTGCCGTCAAACTTGAGCGGGCTTTCCAGCTGGCCGCACTTGTTGTTTCGGATGGCGGGGAAGAAAGCGTTGTAGCAAGGGGTCATCACCAGCACCTTGTCCCCGGGAACGGTCATGGCCTTGATGGCGGCGCTGTAGGCGGCAATCACCCCGGTGGTGGGAACGATGTTCTCCCGGGCTATGCCTTCCCAGCCGTGCCGCTTCTCAAACCATCGGCCCATGACCTGGAAATAGTTGTCTGGAATCAGTTCATAGCCAAATACGCCGTGGTCCAGCCTCTTTTGCAGGGCCTCCTGGATTTCAGGAGCCACGCGGAAGTCCATATCGGCCACCCACATGGGCAGCGTGCCGGGAAATTCGTCCCATTTTACGCTTTCAGTCCCTTGCCTGTCGGGACATACGTCGAAGTTATACATAATTTAGAGTCTGTTTTGAAATGATTCAATAAATTCTTTATGTTTCTTTTTGGTAAATTTTCCTCAAGAATTTCACCCATAGGAACCCCTATGGCCAAAAATTTTCAAGAAAAATTTCCACAAAAATAAACTATAAATAAAAATATCAATCATTTCAAAACAGACTCTTATGAGGTATGGATTTCACAGTTGCCGGGAGCCTTGATGTTCTGGTCCAGGATAATCTCTCCTATGGAATCGGCCTTGATAAAGCCGGAGCGGGGGTTCTTCACGGAGACAATGTGGCCCTTCACGGTGGCCTGGACGCTGCTGTACTCGAAGGCCAGGTCTGCGTCGGGCTCGAAGGTGCAGTTCTCCAGGATCAGGTTCTCACAGTAGCAAAGGGGCTGCGTTCCGCCAATGTGGCAGTTCACCAGCCTCAGGTTCCTGGAGTACCAGCCCAGGAACTCTCCCTGGATGCGGGAATCGTACACGGTGACGTTTTCGCTTTCCCAGAAGGCGTCCTTGGTGTCCAGGTTGGAGTTGCGGATGACTACGTTCCTGGAATATTGGAAGGAGTAGTTGCCCTGCAGTTTGAAGTTGTCCACCTCAATGTTGTCCGTGTGCATGAAAATGTAGTTGGCGTTCACGGCCTCCACGTTTTTGAGCACGGCTTTGTCGCAGTCCCAGAAGGTTTCCTGGGCGTCCGTGAATTTCACGTTCTCCAGACAGGTGTCCGTAATGCGGCGGAACATCTTGGGGGCTTCGATGAGCGTATCGTACATCTTGCAGCCGCGGGTGTACCAGAGGGCCGCGCGGGCGCCTTCGCGGAAGATACAGTTTTTGATGGTGAAGCCGTCGCACTCCCAGAAGGGATATTTGCCCTTGAATTCGCAGTTTACAGCCTCAATGTCAGCGCCTTCTTTGAGGGAGGATTCCCCCGGGCCGATGACAACGTTTTCCAGTTTTAACCCGTCTCTGCAGGCATATAGCGGGCGTTCGCCCTCGAAGTATTGGTCTTTGATGTATTCCATATCTTACAAAGTTACAAAAAAAGATTAATCCCCCGTGCACAAAAACCGGGCTTTGGGTGTACGAGACCCCCGAATCGGCCTTTCGTACACCAGAACGGCCTTTTTGGTGTACGAGTCTGCCAAATTGTCAGTCCGGGCCGATTGGCACGGGCCTTGATATTTTCCAGGCGTTATGTTCGGCCCCGGGTGTCATGCCCGGCCTGACCGGGCATCTCAGCGAAACAAACTAAAAACACAAAATATTATGCTGAAACCTTTAGGAACAAGAGTGGTCGTGGAGCCCAGTGAGGCCGAGACCAAAACCGCCGGGGGTCTTTACATCCCGGACAATGCTCAGGAGAAGCCCCAGCAGGGTAAGATTGTGGCTGCCGGACCCGGCACCAAG
>CAJOLS010000005.1 GCA_905235535.1 uncultured Bacteroidales bacterium | reverse complement strand
ACCCATAGGAACCCCTATGGCCAAAAATTTTCAAGAAAAATTTCCACAAAAATAAACTATAAATAAAAATATCAATCATTTCAAAACAGACTCTTAGTCCGGAAATTTGCAAAATAATAGAAATTTAGTTACTTTTGCATGAGTAAAAAAGTGAAAGAGGTCATTCTCCTCCTGCAGATGAACGGGTGGCATTTGGACAGGACCAGGGGTGATCATCGGAGTTTCAAAAAGATAGGAGTCGATAAGATTGTGACAGTCTCAGGTAATTTGAATAGGGATATGCCTGAGGGTTTATATAGGTCCATTTTAAGGAATGCAAATCTAAAATAGAGCTACAGATGAGGACACTACATGCAGTTATTGAAAGAGCAGAACATAACTTTGGGGCGTATGTGGAGGAGATAGATGGTGTTGGTGGAATTGGAGATACGCTGGATGAGGTAAAAAAGGATCTGGAGGAGGGGCTGGTTTTTCTGAAAGAGGTCTGTATGGAGGATGGATATCCCGTTCCGGAAGAATTGCAGGGAGAGTATGAAATCGTGTTCAGGATGGATACCCGGTCCTTTCTTAAGATGTACTGTAAAATCTTTACGAAATCGGCTCTGGAAAGGATGACCGGCATCAACCAGAAACAGCTCTGGCACTATGCCAACGGCCTTAGCACCCCCCGCCCCGCCACCGTGGCCAAAATTGAAAAGGCGCTGCACCAACTGGGAGAAGAACTCTTGTCGCTGGAATTGTAAATGGTTCAGGCTTTCACCGTCATTTCGCAGACGGAGCAGTGGAAGTCCAGGCGGAGCCGCTCTTTCCCGTTGAGGAGGAAGAGCGGCTCTGCTTTTTGGACTTTGCCCTGTTTGGGGCAGAGGCCCAACTGGTGCCGGATGCAGTATTTGGTGCGCATGAGTTCTCCGCCTGATGCGTATTCTAAGCGGAAGGTACTGCCGGGGTCTTTTACGCCGCGCCGGAGGGGAAGGGCGTGAACCGGAAGGGCATCCAACTGGACCGCCAACGCCCTTCTGGCCCCGTTCAGGGCCGATGCCGCTATGAACGGAACCGGGCCTTCTACCTGTAGGGCGGGCTCTATGAAGGCATAGTGGCCGCTTCTTTTGGCCAGCTGCTCGCGGATGGTCTGGAGCATTCGCTGAGCGTCGCGGGCTTCATCGAAGGGGCCTTCCAACGTAACGGAGGCTTCCCGGCCATCCTCCGTAAGGGCGGAGACGCAGAGGACGCCGTCTTTCAAGGAAACGGACAGCCGGACATCTATTTCCCTTACGGGCTTTCCGGCTTCCACCTGCCGCTCAAAGGCGGCGCTGATGTTGCGGTACAGGCGGGCGCCTTCCTTGAGCCCGGAAGGCTTCTTGCAACGGATACGGAGGCCGTCGCAGACATCGGCCCGGAAGCCGCCTCCCTCGAAGGTGAAGCCGTCTCCGTTGGATAGGACAACAGCCGATGATGCGGGCTTGAGCACAAAGCCGTCCGGGGTGAGGCGCTGGATGGTACCTACATATTCTCCGCCCCCTTCAGCGGCCCACTGGCCACGTACCCCGTCTAAGAACAGCTCCGTATAGCCCCGGTTGAAGGTCTTGTTGACATCCGGCACAAAACCGCCCCGGCTGTGGCCGAAGGAAGCGCGGCGGTAGCGCTCCGGATAACGGGCTGTCAGGGCGTCCAAGGCTTCAGAATATGCCTTCACAACATTTCTGACATAGGTTTCTCCCTTGAGACGGCCTTCGATTTTGAAGGAATCCACGCCGGCATCGGCCAGCTCTTCCAGCCTGTGGAGCAGGTTATAGTCTTTCAGGGAGAGGAGGGCCTTGTTGCGTGCCAGCACCTTCCCGGAAGCATCTTCCAGGTTGTAGAGGCTGCGGCAGGGCTGGGCGCATTCTCCCCGGTTGGCACTGCGGCCGGTAAGGTATTCGGAAAGATAGCACTGTCCGCTGTAGCAGACGCAGAGCGCACCGTGTACAAAGAATTCGATTTCCGTGTCCACGGCCGAGTGGATGGCGCGGATTTGCTCCAACGACAGTTCCCTTTCCAGCACCAGGCGCCCGAAGCCTAAGCTTTCCAGGCCGTGCGCCTTTTCCGGCGTACGCAGGGCGCACTGGGTGGAAGCGTGCATGACAAGGGTGTCGCTCATGGAGAGCACGGCCGGGTCCTGCACAATAAGGGCATCCACCCCGGCCTGCTCCAGCTGCCAAACCAGCTGCCGGGCAAGGGGTCTCTCCTCTTCCTGGAGGAGGGTGTTTACCGTGGCGTAGATACGGACCCCGTAGCGGTGGGCGTATTCACACAGCGCGGCTATGTCTTCGATGGAATTGCCGGCCGCCTGCCGGGCCCCGAAGGCCGGTCCGGCAATATAGACGGCATCGGCCCCGCAGTCAATGGCTGCGAGGCCGATATCTTTCGTCCTGGCCGGGGCCAGCAGTTCCAGTTTTTTCAAATTACAGGGTCTTGAGCTGGGCGGCAGCCTGTTCGGCATACTTGGTGCCGGCCAGCTTGCCGTAATACTCCTTGGCGGTAGCCTTGTCGCCGGCCTTCTGAGCCGTAGCGGCGATGGTGAAGATAATGTCCGCTGCGTTCTTGGCGTTGGGAGTGAGCTCCAGATACTTCTTGTAGGCTTCGATGGACTTGGCGCTCTTGCCGGTCTTGGTGAGGGCGTTGGCCATGAGCAGGTATGCGTTGCCGCTTTCCGCAAAGCTGTTGGACTTCTCAAAGGCCTCGATGGCTTCGGCGTTCTTGCCGGCTTTCATAAGGGCCTGTCCCTGCTTCAGGTACGTGGTGCCCAGCAGTTTGGAGGCGTTGCTTTCTCCCAGCTCGTTGGCCTTGGTGAGGGCCTCGATGGCGGCATCCATGATACCGGCCTGCACCTGGGCCTGACCCAGCAGGAGGTAAGCTTGGGCATCATCGGCCTTCAGGGAGATAACTTCCTTGAAAGCTTCGGCGGCACCGGCGAAATCCTTATTCTTCAAAAGGGTGGAACCCTTGCGCATGTAAACGTTGGGAATGAGGTCGTCGGCCTCGGAAATGACGTCTTCCTGCCCGAAATCTGCGGCGGTAGCCTTTGCTTCCTTCAGAGTGGCGAGGGCCTCGTCGTAGGCAGCTTCGTTAATCTGCTCCTTGGCGATGGAGAGCAGGGCGCCGGTAATGGCGGTCTTGCAGGTGCCGATGAATTCGGGAGCGTCTTCCTCTTCCGTGCATTGGTTGGCAATCTCAAGGGCGGAACGGAACTGGGCGAGAGCCTCCGTCTTGTTGGTTTCCATGGCCGTTACGCCATTGTTGAATGCTTCCTTTGCTTCGTTGAGGGACTGGGCTCCGGCCACAGCGACAGCAATGCCAAGGGCCGTAAGAACGGCAAATAGTTTTTTCATCTTCTTCCTATTTAAGTATAGTTAAACATTCGTTTAGCACACGAATTGCAAAAATAGCAAAAATGTTTGTAATTTTGCGTTAAATATGATAAAAATGACTTTGGACAAACTTCGTCATATATCCGTTTCGTGTCTGGCGTTTTTGTTTTTCGCAACTTTTGTGCCAGCCCAGTCCCTCCCCAGCCTGCCGGCAGACAGCCGCATCAAGAAAGGAACCCTCCGTTGTGGTGTAACGTACTACATGGTCACCAACCCTTCCGCCAAAGGGTATGCCGACATGGCCATCATCCAGCGGGACCAGCCTTCGTCGGCAGCACCCCTGGAAGAACTGGATGCCGCTTTCCTCTCCCGTATGGGAGTGGCCCCGTCCACCGAAGGCTATCTGAGCGACGTGGATGGTTCCACCGTGTACCATTTCCGGGACGTACCCTGCTACAGGCCAGAGGTGCTGGACTCCATGCTCCTTTATTCCTTTGAGCAGGTGGCCCTGTCCAAGGCCCAGCAGGCCGTGGTGGTGAGCGGAGACATAGACCCTGTGGAGCTGAAAAAGAAAATGGACATCTTCTCCATGATGGTTCCGCGTATGCTGGTGAAGGAAAACCACAAGCCGGACTACGTGTGGGAGCCTTCTCCCGCCCCGTGGGTAGAGGTGTACCCTTCCGATTCCCCCGTGACGGTGGTTTCGGTCACTTATGCCGGGCCCCGCGTTCCCTTCGACTACATGAATACGGCCCAGGCCCTGGTTTCGGACTTGTTTGGATACGAACTCCAAGTTATCCTGAAGCACCGCCTGGTGCGCAACCTCAGGGATGCCGGCATCCCGTACGGAGACATCAGCTTCCAAAGCCTCCGCAGCATGGATTACGGCGGGGACGAGCGTTACACCGTGCAGGTGAGCGTGGCCCGCAGGCAGGCCGATGAGGTCATGCGCGTGGTGGCTTCCACCCTGGCCGAACTGGACGAGAAGGGCGCATCGGCCGATGAATTCTCCGACGCCAAGAAGGTGCTTACGCCCAGCCTCCGCAGCCGGGCCGCCTCTTCCCCCTCGCCGGATGACGATGTGCGCCGCTGCACGGCCAATTTCCTGTACGGCGCCCACCTGGCCCCCTATTCGGAGTCCTTGCGCTATTTCACCAGGAAGAACCTGGCCGACAGCACCGAAACCCGTTTCTTCAACCGCTTTGCGGATGCACTCCTGGGGCAGCTGGAGAACATGACGCTGGAGTTTACCGGTGCGGCGGATACCCTGGACAAGGACCAACTCCTGTTCAATTACAACCTGGCATACCTCTATGGCTCCGTCATTCCCAGCGGAAAAGAATATACTTGGCACAGCGCAGACACCTCCAAACTGGAAGTGAAAGGCTCCAAGCTCAAGATCAAGGCCGAAAAGCAGGAGCCCGTTACGGGAGGCACGGTCTGGACCTTCACCAACGGTATGCGCGTGGTGTTCAAGCCCGTGCCCGGCAGCGGAGTGTTCCACTATGCCCTGCAGCTGAACGGCGGCCTGGGTACCATCGCCGGCCTCCAGGAAGGGGAGGGCGGTTATATCGGAGACCTGCTTTCCCTTTACAATGTGGGCCGCCTTTCGGCCACGGACTTCCGGGACCGCCTGGCGGCCGGTGGCGTGAGCATGGAGACGGAGCTTTCCGTGAACAGCTTCTCCCTCAAAGGGGAGGCTCCTTCCAGCCAGCTGCAATTCCTGTTGAAAGCCCTTGTGGCCCTGACCAACGAGCGCAGGCTCAACCTGGACGAATATGCCCTGTATTGCCGCAGCCAGGCCCTGGCCCTGCCTTCCGTCACGGATTTGCTGTACCAGCGGCTGGTTCCCGGCTTTGTCTATACCTCCAACAAACTGCCGGGCAAGCTCACCCAGGACACCCCCGTCAAGGCCCATAAATACTTCAACGAGCGTTTTGCCAACATGCAGGACGGCGTGCTCATCCTCTCCGGAGACTTGCAGGAAGAAACCGTCAAACGCCTTCTGCTGCGTTACCTGGGCGCTTTCCAAACCCAAGGGGTTGCCGCCGTCCGTCGGCCTGTTGCCATGCAGGTGGAAAAGAGGACCGTTACCCAAACCCTCCAGGGGTATCCCCGGGGCATCTACATCCTCATGGACGGGGAATACGCCCTTACTTCAGACCATTACTACACTTCCCAGGTGGCGGCCCGCGCCCTGCGCCAGTCCCTCATAAAGCACCTGGCTCCCTACGGCTATACGGTGGATGTGCAGACCAATGTCTTCGCCCAGCCCCAGGAGCGTTTCCAGCTACAGATAACCTGCCTGCCCGCAGCCCTCGGCGGCCTTCCCTCCGGCACCCTTGGGCAGGACTGCGAGAAGGTCTTGCCCGTTGTCCGGGAAGCCATTGCCGCCGCTGCCCTGGCGCCGACCGATCCTATAGACCTCCAGGGATGGAAAGCCCGCCTCTTGGCCGATGTCAAGCTGCAGCTGGCCAGCCCGTCCGGTTTTGTGAACACCCTGCTGGAGCGTTATGCCGACAACAAGGACATCGCCAGCCGTTATGCAGAGAGCATATCGGCCATCAATGCGGACCGTGTGCAGGAATTCCTGTCTGTTTTGGCCGCCGGAGGCCGGATTGAATACCTGGTTCCATGAAGCGCAAGGATTTCGGTACCATCATAGAAATAGGTGACGTCCTGGTTTCGGAAGACGTCATCCTGGAATTCTTTGCCTGCGATTATGCCGTTTGCAAGGGCAAATGCTGCATCATTGGGGACAGCGGCGCCCCGCTCAAGGAAGAGGAACTGGAACCCGTCGAAGCCAATTACGATGCTTTCAAAGACCTGATGCGGCCGGAAGGCCGGGCGGCCGTGGAGGCCAAGGGTTTTTTCGAAATAGACAGGGACGGAGACCTGGTGACGCCCCTGGTGCCGGGCAGCGGGGAATGTGCCTTCTGCCACTTCGAGGACGGCAGCTGCTTCTGCTCCATCGAGCGGCAGTTCTGCAAGGGCCTTTCCACCTTCAAGAAACCCCTTTCCTGCTCCCTGTATCCCATCCGTGTGGTAGATTTGGGAGGAGGTCGATGCGGGCTCAACCTCCACCGCTGGGATATCTGCAGGGAGGCTTATGAAAAAGGGCGCCGCGAAGGAATCCGGGTTTACGAATTCCTCCGCGGGCCGCTCACAGATGCCTTTGGCGGGGAGTTTTACTCGGCCTTGTCGGCCGCGGCCAAGATGCTCATAGCCGCCTCGTAGTCGCTTTCGTTCACTTTTACCTCAATGTTCCTGGCAAAGCTCAGGGAAGGGTAGGAAGAATCCGCGCCGAACACGCCGGCGGGGATGCCGTTGTCGCCCAGGCGGGCGACGCACAGGTCGGCCATTGTCTTTTCGGTAAAGGTGGCCACGGTCTTGAATCCTTGGGAATCAGTCGTCATAGCTGTTGAGTTTGCGGTCCAGGGCCGATATCACGCGGACGAGGTCCCGGGTGAGACCTTCCGCCTGGAAACCGCCCAGGACGGGGTTAATGGTAATGGTATCTTCCCACAGGCGGGCAACCCGGCTTACGCCGCTTTTGAGATGGAATTTGCGGCCGCCTTCCGGGGTTTCTCCGGCGGGGACATAGCCTCGGAAATCCAGGGCTTCTTCAATGGTCTTCCAGTGGTCGGAAGGGTCTCCGTTTGCCTTGATCCGGCGTTTCCCGTAGCCAAAGAAGGGATAAATGAGGCTCATGGCGGCAAAGGCGGCCAGAATGAGCCAGACCGACTGCCAGCCATGGCGGAATGCCGTGTCAATGTCTTTGGAAGCCATGCCGCTCAGCATCAGGATTCCAATGACTGCGGCAAAGATGAAGGTAATCTGGATAAAGTATTTGAGGGTTCTTCTCAGATGGGTAATCATATCAGTTCTCGGATAATTTCGTCAGAAACAAAGAAATGGTCTTCGGGAATGCGGTAGCGGCGTCCTTCCTTGGCAAGGGCTCCTTCCGCGCACAGGCGTTCGATATCGGCCTTCAGGCAGTTGGCTTCCAGGAATTCGGCATTAATTCCGCGGGAAGTGCGCAGGGCCAGCATCAGGGTTTCCACCTTTTCGTCCTCTACGCTCAGGGACTCCTTCGTGTGCGTGTAGCCGGTTATCTCGGAACTGTTCCAGCTGCGGCCCCGTCCGCTGAAAGAATGGGCCGACGGCCCCAGTCCCACATAGGGCCTTCTGCTCCAGTATCCGCCGTTGTGCACGGCCTCGTAGCCGGGCTTGGCAAAGTTGGAAATTTCATAGTGCCGATAGCCGGCGGCCGCCAGTTTGGAGCACAGGAGGTCATATTGGCCCCTGCACAGCTCTTCGGAAGCCTCTTCGTATTCCCCGTTTTCCAAGCGGTGGGCCAGCACGTTGTCCCCCTCAATGGTGAGCTGGTAGCAGGAAATGTGCTCCGGCCCCATCTCCACCACCTGGTCTATGGTGCGGGCCCACACCTCGTCGGAAAGGTTGCCAAGGCCGAAGATGAGATCTACGCTGATGTTGTTGATTCCGGCTTTCCGCACAATCCGGAAGGCTTCCCGGGCCCTTTCGGCATTGTGCCGGCGGTTCATCCAGTGCAGGAGCTCATCGTCCAGCGACTGGATGCCTATGCTGATGCGGTTCATCCCCAGCATCTTCAGGCTTTCCACATAGGGGAGGCCTTTTTCCACGATGTCCTCCGGATTCACCTCCATGGTGAATTCCTGGTAGGGCCCGCCGTGACCGGCTTCTTCCAGGGCCAGGAGGATGCGCGATAAACAATCCAGCGGCAGCGCCGAAGGGGTGCCTCCGCCGAAATAAAGGGTTTTGAGGCTGTCGTCCATCTCTTCGGCGCGGCGTTTGATTTCCGCACAGATTTCCCGGGTATAGGCCTCTGCCATCCCGTCTGCGGCTATTTCGGAATAGAAGTCGCAGTAGATGCAGAAACTTTTGCAGAAGGGGACGTGGATGTAAATCATGTTTTTTACCTAAGCATGCATTCTGCACGGCCCAGGAGGCTCTTTTCCGTGTACACTTCCAAGGTATAGACACCCTTGATGAACTCTCCGGTGTCGTTCACGTAAATGGACAGGTCCACTTCCTGGCCTTCGTAATCCACCTCACGGGAGGCGGTGGCCTGCAGGGTTTCTCCGTTCACGGTGAATTCGACGGACTCGTTGTTCATCAGAAGGACGCCGTCCGGGTCTTTCACGCGGACATAAACCCGTACGGGGGCGTGGTCGGCCAGGGAATTCTCCACCAGGGTGAGGTTGGCCACCATGTAGCGCACGCGGCTGTGGCGGTCTCCTGTCTTGTCGTTGCTGTAGTGGGCGTTGAGGGAGATGGCGCGGGCCTTCAGGACCTTGCCGGCGTTCACCTGCGAGGACAGGGACTCTACCTGCTGGGTGAGCTTCTCGTTGGCCTTGCGGCTTTCTGCGGCCTCCTTGCGGGCGGCGGTAGCTTCGGCCGTCAGGCGCTTGTTCAGGTTGTTGAGGGAGTCTATCTGGACGATGTATCCCTTCATGATGGTACGGAGGGTACCCAGCTCTTTCTCGTACTGGCGAATCTTGGTACGGTTGGTGGCTTCGGTCTTGGCCAGCTTCTCAATGAGCTGGGCCACCTGTTCACGGGAGGTGTCCAGCTGGTGGTTGATGGACTCGTAGTCGGAGCTGAGGGACGAGAAGTCGGACTGTAGCTGCACCATCTGCCGGGCCAGGTCTGCCTTTTCCACTTCCAGCTGGCGCACCAGGCCGCTGCGCTGATATAGCAGGAAACCCAAAACCAGGGCCAGGATAGCAGCCACAATGGCCAGCACTGTCATTAAAGTGCGGGGACTTTTCTTTTCCCGGCGTTCGCGCTCTTCGCGCTCAATTCTCTCGAGGGGATCTTCAGTCATAGTATAAGTCTTTATAATTCGTACAAATATAATTATATTTGTCAATAAATTGACTATTTATTGAATCATTTCAAAACAGACTCTAAATGTGACCCCTCCCATTTCCCGTTTTCCCTCCTTCGGGGAGGGAAAAGCTGTCGGCCGGAGGCTTCCGATTATTATGTGCTATGGATAATCTCTACTATAACAGGATTGAGGCCATGAGGGCCTTTATGAGGGAGAATCAGTTGGATATTGTCATCATCGCCGGGAGCGACCCCCATGCCAGCGAATACCCGGCCCCCCGGTGGAAACAAGTGGAATGGTTGTCCGGTTTCACCGGAGAAGCCGGAGACCTGGTGATAACGTTCGACCATGCCGGCCTGTGGACGGATACGCGCTATTTCATCCAGGCCAACCGTCAGCTGGAAGGCAGCGGAATCGTCCTTCACAAGATGCGTGTGCCGGACCAGGTGCCCATCCCCCAGTGGATTGCTTCTCTGGGCATAGACGAACCCCGCATCGCCATTGACGGCCTCTGCCACACCATGGAAAATATCCGTTCGCTCCGGGAAGCCGTTCCGGATGCAGAGATTTTCCCTGTCCCGGACCTTCTGGACGCCCTGTGGGAAGACCGTCCCGCCATTCCCACTTCTCCCATCATCACCTTGGGGGAAGACCTGGTGGGGGAGTCCCGGGAGTCCAAGCTCTCCTGGCTTCGCAAATGGCTGGTGATGCAGGAGGCCGATGCCATCCTCCTCTCCTCCCTGGACGAAATAGCCTGGCTCCTGAATGTCCGCGGGGCCGATATCGAGTATAACCCGCTGGTGATATCGTGCTTCCTGCTAACCCTGGAAGACGCCCAGTGGTTCGTGCGCAAGGACGCTTTCGTGGCCATTGACCCCGACACTCAGGACACCTTTGAGGAATTGAGGGCCGATGGCGTCCATGTCCGGGATTATTCGGACATCAGTTTCTCCCTCCAGTCCCTGAAGGAAGTCGGCGTGGATGTCCTCTGCCTGGATCCGGCCACCACCAGCGTTTACCTTCGGCAATCCATAGACGAAGGAGAAAGGATTCCCCTGGTCCTGGAAAAGACCAGTCCGGTTCCGCTCCGGAAGGCCGTGAAAAACCCTGTGGAGATTGCCGGGATGCGGGAAGCCCACCTGGAAGACGGCCTGGTGATGGAAAGGTTCCTCTACTGGCTTTCCACCCGGGGAGGACAGGTGAACGAGTGGGAAGCCTCGGAGTACCTGCATTCGCTTCGTGCGCAGGTGTCCGGCTTCCGCGGAGAGAGTTTCGAAACCATTTCGGCCTACGGGGCCTCTGCGGCCCAGCCCCATTATTCCACCCCTCGGGAAGGCTCGGCCCTCATTGAGCCCCGGGGGCTGTATCTGGTAGATTCCGGCGGGCAGTATCTCTTTGGTACGACGGACATTACGCGCACCATTCCCATGGGTCCCTGCTCGGCCCTTGAGTGCGAGGACTATACCCTGGCGCTCCGTGGTCACATAGACCTGTCGATGGCTATTTTCCCGCGCGGAACGGCCGGCTGCCAGATTGACGCCCTGGCCCGCGAGCCCCTGTGGCAGGCCCGCCGCAACTTCGGCCACGGCACCGGCCACGGCGTGGGCTTCTTCCTCTGTGACCGCGAAGGGCCGCAGGAACTTCGGCAAAATTTCAACTCCGTTCCGTTGCAGCCGGGAATGATCCTGTCCGCTGAACCCGGTATTTACCGGGAGGGCATGCACGGCGTCCGGCACGAAAACCTGGTTCTGGTACGTTCTGTAGGGGATAACGAGTTCGGCTCCTGGTTGGGCTTCGAACCCCTCACCCTCTGCCATTACGACACCTCCTGTCTGGAGATCTCCCTTCTCACCCAGGCCGAGCGCGACTGGCTCAACACCTACAACGCCCGCGTGTACCGGGAGCTCAGCCCCCGCCTCCCCGCCGAAATCGCCTCCTGGCTCCGCGAAAAAACACTCCCGGTGTAGCCGTACGCCTAACCCGCTAATCCTCAGCCATTTATAGAACGAGGGGTGCACCTGGAAGTGCACCCCTCTATGTGTAATCTATTTATAGTCAGAGGGTTGGATGTTTGCTAAAGTTGCGGGAGGCAAAGGGCAGGGAGGTACGAAGGGCCGTGTGCCAGTACTCCCAGGTGTGGCCGCCGTCGCGAACGCGCAGTTCGCTGTGCAGCCCGGCCTTTTTCATCTTCAGGTGCAAATCTACGGACAGGGGCATGAGGGAATCGTCGTCTCCGCAGTCCAGGAACCATTCAACAGTCTTGAGCTGGCCGATGGTTTCCGGGCTGGCATTGTCCACAAAATCCAGGGCCGAATGCTCCCGGACAGACTCATCCGTGATGGTGAGCTTGCTGGTGGGCCGATTGGAGCCGCGCACTTCGCGGTGCCTGTTGTCCAGCCAGGCACTCATGCCATAGGCGCTGGAGAACAGGTCCGGGTGGCGCTGGGCATACACGATGGAACCGCCGCCGCCCATGGACAGGCCCATGATGGCGCGCTTT
The DNA here is from genome assembly GCA_905235535.1 of uncultured Bacteroidales bacterium. Lineage (GTDB taxonomy): Bacteria > Bacteroidota > Bacteroidia > Bacteroidales > UBA932 > Cryptobacteroides. The sequence goes on along the minus strand of CAJOLS010000005.1, from coordinate 23,816 downwards.
CCCTTGCTGCCGCCGCAGTTGTACTTTTTCTCGGCCGCGGGGAGGAACTCCTGGAAGAAGAAATCCTCATAGGGCCAGTCCACCACGTTGAAATAGCCGTTCTGGTAATTGTGGACGTCGTTGTCACCGGCGTTGGGCATGATGATGACGGCGGGGACCAGTTCTCCGCTGGCTATGAGTTCATCGGCCACGTCTTTCATCCGGCCGATGGAAACCCAGTTGGAATAATCCCCGTACAGGCCGTGCAGGAGGTAAATCACAGGGTATGCCTTGCCGGCATCGTAACCGCCGGGAAGGTACACGTTGTACTTTTGTTCGCAGCCCAGAAGCTTGCTCTGGATGCTTTCCGTAACAATTTTGCTCTGGGCCGATGCCACCAGGCACCCCGCCAGAAGCGCTAAGGTAATGAGGATATGTTTCATAATTACAGGCTGATCAGGGATGTACCAGGGTGCCCACCTTTTCCCCGGCGAGGAGACGGGTGAGGTTGCCGGTGGCGTTCATGTCGAAGACGATGATGGGCATCTTGCCGTCGCTGCAGAGGGCGTAGGCCGTCTGGTCCATCACTTTCAGGTGGTTGGAGATGGCCTCGTCAAAGGACAGCTCGTCGTACTTGACGGCGGTGGGGTCCTTTTCCGGGTCGGCCGTGTACACTCCGTCCACGCGGGTGCCTTTGAGGAGGGCATCGGCCCCTATTTCCAGTGCACGCAGGGCCGCGCCGCTGTCCGTGGTGAAGAAGGGGTTGCCCGTGCCGCCGGCGATGAGGGCTACGCCCCCGCGCTCCAGCACTTTCACGGCCTCATCCCTCATATAGTACTTGGCGTGAGGTTCCATGGGGGTGGAGGTGAAGACCTCGGCCTCTACGCCCTCGGCCTTGATGAACATCTTGAGGGCCAGGGAGTTGATGACCGTGGCCAGCATGCCCATCTTGTCTCCGTCCACGCGGTCGAAGCCCTTGCCCGCGCCCTGCAGGCCGCGGAAGATGTTGCCGCCTCCGTTCACGATGGCAACCTGCAGGCCGGCCTTGGCTGCCGCGGCAATCTCCTTGGCATATTTTTCCAGCCACACTGTGTCCAGGCCCTTTCCGGAGGGGCCGCCCAGGCTTTCACCCGAGAGTTTGAGTAAAACGCGTTTGTACATGGAATCTTTAAATATTATTGAAACAAAAGTATCGAAATATTGGGAAACTTCCAAGAAAGATTCCTATATTTGCATACTTGGATTATTAACTAAACAACAATACATGGCTAATTTCCTAACCTCCTCCATCGGCAAGAAGTTCATCCAGAGCGTAACAGGCGCTTTCCTCATTGTCTTCCTGCTCCTGCACGGTACCATTAATTTCTTCTCCGTCCTGGATTCCTTCAAGGGCCAGTTCGGCAAGGTTGCTGCGGACGAATTCCCGTACACCCATGGAGACGGCTGGTTCCAGCTGGGCTGCGACTTCATGTCTTCCCCCTTCATCAAAGTCATGGTTCCCATCCTGGCCCTGGGCTTTGTGATCCACATCCTCTATGGCTGCTGGCTCAGCTTTGAGAATATCAAGAAGCGTGGCGGCCTCAAGCGTTACGAGGTGGCCTCCAAGGCCAAGAACGACAGCTGGAGCGCCAAGAACATGATTGTCCTGGGCATCCTCATCCTGGGCCTGCTGGCCTTCCATCTCACCCACTTCTGGGCCAAGATGCAGCTGCAGGAATTCATGGGTGCAGAGCCGGAGAACCCTTATTTCCTTCTCATCGCCACCTTCCGCAACCCCGTGGTGCTGGCTTGCTACATCGTGTGGTTCATCGCCCTGTTCCTGCACTTGAACCATGGCTTCTGGAGCATGTTCCAGACCGTCGGCTGGAACAACAAGAAATGGCAGGGCCGTCTCAAGGTTATCGGAACCATTGTAGCCACCCTCATCGTACTGCTGTTCGTTTGCACCGCTGTCAATGCTTATGTAGAAAGCCTCGGCGGCACCGCATCGGCCCAGTACACCCAGGCCCTTCTGGCACAGTTCTAATAATTTGTTTGTGTTATGAGACAGAAGAAGTACATCCTCCCGGAGAGCGAAATCCCCACCCATTACTTCAACATCCAGGCAGTCATGCCCAACAAGCCCCTGCCTTTCCTGAACCCCGCCACCAAGGAGCCCCTGAAACCGGAAGACTTTTACCCGGTATTCGTGGAAGAATGCGCCCGGCAGGAGCTGAACCAGACCGATGAGTGGATCCCCATTCCGGAACCTGTACGTGAGCAGTATGCCTCTTACCGCTGCACCCCGCTGGTACGCGCCTACGAGCTGGAAGAAGCCCTGGGCACTCCTGCACACATCTATTTCAAGAACGAGAGCGTGAGCCCCGCAGGCAGCCACAAGCTCAATTCGGCCCTGGCACAGGCCTACTATGCCAAGAAGGAAGGCCTCACCAACATTACCACCGAGACTGGTGCCGGACAGTGGGGCGGAGCCCTCAGCTATGCCGCCAAGAAGTTCGGCCTGGACTGCGCCGTCTATATGGTGAAGGTGAGTTATAACCAGAAGCCTTACCGTCGCTCCATCATGCAGACTTTCGGAGCTGCCATCACCCCGTCCCCGTCCATGAGCACCCGTGCCGGCAAGGACATCCTCACCAAGAATCCCAACGACCAGGGCTCCCTGGGCTGCGCCATTTCCGAGGCCATGGAACTGGCCCTCACCACTCCCAACTGTAAATATACCCTGGGCTCCGTGCTCAACCACGTGTGCATGCACCAGACCGTCATCGGCCTGGAAGCCGAGAAGCAGATGGCCCTGGCCGGAGAATATCCGGACATCGTGATAGGCTGCTTCGGCGGCGGTTCCAACTTCTCCGGCATTGCCTTCCCCTTCATGCGCCACAACATCCAGGACGGCAAGAAGACCCGTTTCATCGCTGCCGAACCTGCCAGCTGCCCCAAGCTCACCCGCGGCAAGTTTGAATATGATTTTGCCGATGAGGCCGGTATGACTCCGCTCCTTCCCATGTTCACCCTGGGCCACACCTTCAAGCCTGCCACCATCCATGCCGGCGGCCTGCGCTATCACGGTGCCGGCGTTATCCTGAGCCAGCTCATGAAGGACGGCTTTGTGGAAGCCATAGACCTGGAGCAGACCGATACCTTCAAGGCCGGCGTTCTCTTTGCCCAGACCGAGGGCATCATCCCCGCTCCCGAAAGCTGCCACGCCATTGCCGCCACCGTCCGCGAAGCCCTCAGATGCAAGGAGACCGGCGAACAGAAGACCATCCTGTTCAACCTCTCCGGACACGGATTTGTGGATATGAGCGCCTACGACCAGTACATTTCCGGAGAACTGCAGGACTACAAGCTCACGGACGACGAGCTCTCCAAGTACGTGAAGAGCGCCGACGTACTGAACCAGTAAGGTTTAGAGTCTGTTTTGAAATGATTCAATAAAAATATCAATCATTTCAAAACAGACTCCTAGTCCACCATCACCAGGACGGGCGCAGGATGATTGAAATGAAGGGAAACAATAGGGGCCGATGTGCGGTTGAGGGTAGCCTTCCACCAGGCATCGAACACCACCCCGTCCAGGGGCCATTCAAGGCCCTCGGAGGTGATATGTAAGGAATTGTCGGCACTGAATATGGATATGCGGCGGCCTTCACCCAGGTGGAGGTCGCTGCTGTCTGTAATGGCGAAGGCCGTCCCGTAGTCGGAGACCATGGTGACGCGACGGTCTCCCAGGTCAAACAGGCGGGTGTATTCCATCAGGAGCCCCAAATTGCCGATGGTGTGGTCTTCCCTGAGGCCGGTGGCCCCCAGGATGGTGATATCGGTCACTTCCGGGTGATGGGAGAGGACCCAGCGCATGGCTTTGGTCATGTCGTTGTGCTCCTGTTCGGATTCGTGGAAAAGGCAGTTTCGGAAGCGTTCCTGCAGGTCCTCCGACAAAGAATCCAAATCTCCCACGACGGCGAGGGGCTGGGCGTCCGGGTTGTGCGCCAGCAATTTTATCAAGGCCCCGTCGCAGCAAACCATCCCTTCCGCGTGGTCCAGCAGGAACAGCGGAAAAGGCTCCGTAGGGAAGGCTCCGTCGCATAGGATGACGACATTATTCATCTTCCTTGGGTTGTGCCTTGGCCATTTCGGCCTTGGAGGTGCCTTGGGTGGTGGTATATTCCGTAGGATGGCGGAAGCCCAGCAGGAAGGACTTTACGTCCATGCGCTTTTTGCCGGAGAGCTGCAGGTCTGTGATGGCGATGGCGCCGTCCTGCGTGGCAACGGCCAGGTACGTCTTTCCGTCGCTGAGGACGGTGCCGGGAGCGGCGTGAAGGTCTGTCCGGATTTCGCCGAAGTAAATCTTGAGCTGGACGGGGAATTCGTCCCGGTGTTCTATTTGATAAAGCTCCGTGAAGGCGCAGGGGAAGGGGGACAGGCCCCGGATAAGGTTGTAGATGTGCCTGGACGTGTCATCCCAGTCTATGTGCTGGAGCTCACGGGAGAGCTTGGGAGCGGGTTTGAGGAGCTCGGAGCCCTGGATGAAGCTGCGCTGCACGCGCAGTTCCACATTCTTCTGGATGAGGCCCTCCACGGTTTCCACCACCAGGGAGGAGCCCAGTTCCATGAGCTTGTCGTGAAGGTCTCCGGCCGTGTCCGTGGGTTCTATATGGCACTCGGAGCGGAGGATGATGCCGCCCGTGTCAATCTTGTGGTCTATCATGAAGGTGGTGACGCCGGAGATGTTCTCTCCGTTGATCACTGCCCAGTTGATGGGCGCGGCGCCCCGGTACTGCGGCAGCAGGGCGGCGTGCAGGTTGAAGGTGCCCAGCCGGGGCATGCTCCAGACCACTTCCGGAAGCATGCGGAAGCCCACCACCACAAACAAATCGGCCTTCCAGGCGGCGAGGGCCTTGAGGAAGTCCTCGTCCTTGAGCTTTTCGGGCTGCAGCAGCGGCAGCTCGTGTGCCACGGCGTATTTCTTGACGGCGCTCTCGTTCATCTTGAGGCCGCGGCCGCTGGGCTTGTCGGGTACGGTGACTACGCCCACCACCTTGTAACCGGCTTTCTGCAGGGCCTCCAGCGGCCCTACTGAGAATTCCGGCGTACCCATATATACAATACGTGTCTTTCTGAACATGCGGATGAATTGGCTCTTGATTTTGCGGAATCCGGACCTGATCAGGTCTATATTGAACAGACTGGCGTCCTGGACGGCTTTGATGGTGAGGAAGGCACCGATGGGGGCCAGCACAAAGGCCGATACGAACTTGCCGATAAAGGCCGTGGTGGTGCCGTTGTTGGCCAGGCGCTCGCCGGTGATGTCGATGACCCAGTACAGCACGAAAAACAGCATGGAGAAGATGGCCGGCGTACCAAGGCCTCCCTTTTTGAGCAGGGCCCCGATGGGTGCGCCGATGAAAAACAACAGCAGGCAGGCCAGTGCCTGGGCAAATTTCTTCCAGATTTCCACGTCCGTCCGGTAAATGAGGTGGGTGTATCCGGCCGATTCCATCATCTGGTTGCGGGCGGTGGACGCATACTGGCGGGCGCCGGTGGCGGCATTCTCATAGGCCCTTTTCTTGTCCTGAAGGGTTTTCCAGGGGCCGTCGGGGTGCGGCTCCATTACCGTGGAGCGTGTGCGCCAGCCGGTGTCTAACTGTCTGCGGTGTTCTATGATGTTGGTCCTCAGGAACTCCTCCATGTGCTTCCGGGTGCCGTCGTTCACCAGGCCGGTCAGGGAATCGTGCCCGTGACGCAGGGATTTCAGGTTCATGGAACGGACCTGCTCTCCGTAGCGGGCGCTGTCAGACTGCTGGTAGGTATAGTTCTGCAGGGAAATCACCATCTCTTCCTTGGAGAAGGCCACCCTCTGCAAGGCCAGGGTGGTGTCCCGGAACTTGCGCTTGTTGTCTTCCTGGTAACTGACGCCGTCGTACAGCGTGAAGGTGAGGTAATCCTTCACCTTGGACATCTTGATGAGGCCGCTGTCGGCCACCGTGATGCGGGTGTTGCCCTTGCCGACGCTGTGGTCATACACCTGGATGTTGTACATCATGCCGGTTTCCTTGTCCCGGTTTTCGATGCGCAGGATATAGCCTTCGATGCCGTCGTAGAAGGTTCCTGTGGGGATTTTGATCTCGCTCTTGGTGCGGCGGATGTCGTCGCGCATGGTGTAGATCTGGTTGATGGAGTAGGGGACCAGCCGGTCTCCTATATAGAAAGCGCCGATACTGATGAGGATGCCCACCACGGTCATGGGGACCAGCACCCGCGTCAGCGAGATGCCGGAGGCTTTGATGGCCGTGAGCTCAAACTTCTCGCCCATGTCTCCCAGCGTCATCATGGAGCTCAGGAGCGTGGCCAGCGGAATGGCCATCGGGAGTACCTGGCAGCTGCCCCACATGAGGAATTCCAGGATGACCTTGAATTCCAGTCCCTTTCCCACCAGTTCGTCAATGTACACCCACAGGAACTGCATGACCAGAATAAATACCACAATCGCAAGGACCGCAAAAAACGGCCCTACGAAGGATTTGAGTATAAACCGGTCCAGTTTTTTCATTTTGAAAAAACAAAATGATTTACGTTACCCCCTCCCGAAACCCCTCCCCTCAGGGGAGGGACTTAGAGTCTGTTTTTCAAATCAGGCGGTGGCCACTTCTACCAGTTTGTTCAGGGCCTCGGCGAGGCCTTCTATGTTGCGGCCGCCGGCCGTTGCCAGCCCGGGCTGTCCGCCGCCGCCGCCCTGGATGAACTTGGCGGCTTCGCGGATGTCCTTGCCTGCATTCTTGCCCTTGGCTGCCAAGTCGTTGGAGTACATGAGCGCCAGGTTGGGCTTGCCGTCATAGGCAAAGGCTGCGGCAAGCACAAAGTTCTCCACCTTTTTCTGCAAAAGCAGGGCCACGTTGCGAACCAGGGCAGGGTCTATGGAATGGTCGAAGCGGACCACCCGGACGCCGTTGATTTCCTCGGCCATGCCTTCCAGTTTTTCGGCCAGGGCGGCGGCTTTTTCGTTGGCCACGACCTCCAGCTGCTTGCGGGCATCGGCATTCTCCACTACCAGCTTCTCGATGGCGGCCTGCAGGTCCGGTGCGTTGTTCATCAGGTTCTTCAGGCCCTTCAGAAGGTCTTCCATGCGGTGGAGGCTCTCCATGGCCTTGGCGCCGGTGACGGCTTCAATGCGGCGCACGCCGGCGGCCACGGCGCTCTCGGATACAATCTTGAACAGGCCGATGGTGCCGGTGTTGCTGGTGTGGGTGCCGCCGCAGAGCTCTATGGAGTCTCCGAAACGCACCACGCGCACCACGTCTCCGTACTTTTCACCGAACAGGGCCATGGCGCCCATGGCGCGGGCTTCTTCCATGGTGGCGTCACGCTTTTCCACCAGCGGGAAAGCGGAGCGGATGAGCTGGTTCACGCGGATTTCCACGTTGCGCAGTTCCTCGTCCGTCATCTTCTGGAAGTGCGAGAAGTCGAAGCGGAAATAGTCCGGGCCCACGAAGGAGCCTTTCTGCTCCACATGCGTACCCAGCACCACGCGAAGGGCCTGGTGCAGCAGGTGGGTGGCGGTATGGTTGTTCTGGATGTGGCGGCGGCGGGAGTTGTCCACCACTAAGCAGAAGGTTTGGCTGCTCACGGAAGGCAGGCGCTCTGCGATGTGGATGGTGAGGTTGTTCTCCTTCACGGTGTTCAGGATCTGGATGCGCTCTCCGTTCTCTCCCTCGATGAAGCCGGTGTCTCCCACCTGGCCGCCCATCTCGGCATAGAAGGGCGTTTGGTCAAACACCAGCTGGAAATACTCCTTGTTCTTCTGCTTTACAATGCGCTGCTTGAGCAGGTGGACGCCTTTGATGCGGAGGGTGTCGTAGCCCACGAATTCCACATCGGCCTCCTTGAAGACCATCCAGTCTCCGAATTCGTTGGCGGTGGCGTTGCGGGCACGGTCTTTCTGCTTCTGGAGTTCTACGTTGAAGCCTTCCAGATCTACCTTGTAGCCTTTTTCTGCGGCGATGAGCTCCGTAAGGTCTATGGGGAAGCCGTAGGTGTCATAGAGCACGAAGGCATCCGTACCGGCCACCATCCTGGTGGCGGCGTTCTTGGCCATATTGTCTTCCAGCATGCGGATACCGCGGTCCAGCGTGCGCAGGAAGGCGTTTTCCTCTTCCTTGATGACGTTGGAGATGAGTTTCTGCTGGGCCTGGAGCTCGGGATAGGCTTCTCCCATATCGGCCACCAGCTGGGGGATGAGGCGGCAGAGGAAGGGCTCCGTAAAGCCCAGGAAGGTGTATCCGTAGCGCACGGCGCGGCGCAGGATGCGGCGAATCACGTAGCCGGCCTTCACGTTGGAGGGCAGTTGGCCGTCGGCAATGGAGAAGGCGATGGCACGGATGTGGTCCGCGATTACCCGCATGGCCACTTCCACATTCCCGCCCTCGGCATATTTATGACCGGAGAATTCTTCCACCTTGCCGATGAGGCCGCTGAACACGTCCGTCTCGTAGTTGCTCTTCTTGCCCTGCATAATCATGCACAGGCGCTCGAAACCCATGCCCGTGTCTATGCTCTTGGCGGGGAGGGGGTCCAGGTGGCCGTCGGCCTTGCGGTTGTACTGCATGAACACCAGGTTCCAGATTTCGATAACCTCGTCGTTGTCCGTGTTCACCAGTTCCCGGCCGGGGATTTTGGCAATCTCCTCGTCGGAGCGGAGGTCTATGTGAATCTCGCTGCAGGGGCCGCAGGGGCCGGTGTCTCCCATTTCCCAGAAGTTGTCGTGCTTGTTGCCGGTGAGTACGTGGTCTTCCGGCAGATGCTTGAGCCAGGCAGCCTTGGCCTCGGTGTCCAGGGTGGTTCCGTCTTCTTCGGAGCCCTCGAAGACCGTAGCGTAGAGTTTGGTCTTGTCAATCTTGTAAACTTCGGTGAGAAGCTCCCAGGCCCAGTCGATGGCCTCGGTCTTGAAATAGTCCCCGAAGCTCCAGTTGCCCAGCATTTCGAACATGGTGTGGTGGCGTCCGTCGTGGCCCACGGCTTCCAGGTCGTTGTGCTTGCCGCTCACGCGGAGGCACTTCTGGGAGTCGGTGGCGCGGGGGAACTTGGGGGCGCTGTTGCCCAGGAAAATATCCTTGAACTGGTTCATGCCGGCGTTGGTGAACATGAGGGTAGGGTCGTTCTTGATGACCATGGGGGCCGACGGAACCACGGTGTGGCCTTTGGAGGCGAAGAAGTCCAGATACTTCTGGCGGATTTCCTTAGATGTCATATGTATTAGTTACTTTATTCTTGATATAGTCTGCAAAATTACACAAAAATCCACGAAAAACCTTGCGGAAGGCATAGAATGTGCAGACAGACCTTCGATTCCGAAGAAAATTGTTACCTTTGTGTTTCGAAAATGGCCAAGAGCAGGAAGAAATATGTGATGAACCCGGAGACCCTGATGGTGGATGTCCGGGAGGAGGCCCGTGTCCAGGGCTGGCAGGTGGCGGTGGTCACCCTGGCAGGCCTTTCCCTGTTTCTCCTGTTCATGTGGGTTCGCGTCTCGGTCATGAAGGCAGACCTCCCCAAAACGGCCATCCTGAGGCATACGAACGCAGAATGGAACACCCGGATAGACCAGATGTCCCAGCAGCTGGACAGCTACGAGGAGCTCCTTTCCATGATGGAAGAGAGGGACGACCGCGTGTACCGCTCCGTTTATGGCCTGGACGAAATCCCGCAGGCCATCCGCCATTCCGGCCTGGGAGGAGAGAGCCGTTATGCCAATTTGGAAGGCACGGCCGTGCTGGACATTACCCGCCGCCTGGACATCCTGGAGAAGCGGGTCTTTGTGCAGTCCAAGTCTTTTGACGACGTCTCCACCCTCCAGCGTACGGCCGGTGACATGGCTTCTCACATTCCGGCCATATCGCCGGTAAATACAGACCCTTCCTCCTACAGGCTTTCCAGCGGGTTCGGCTTCAGGTCAGACCCCTTCCTGGGCATCACCCGCCGGCATACCGGTATGGACTTTGCCTCACCTCCCGGCAATCCCATCTATGTGACGGGTGACGGCGTGGTGGCTAAGGTGGCCCACGAGCGCGGTGGCTATGGCAATCACGTGGAGGTGGATCACGGCTTCGGGTACAGGACCCGCTATGCCCACATGTCCCGCATTGACGTAACGCTGGGTCAGCGTATCCAGAGGGGAGACTGCGTGGGCCTCAGCGGCAACAGCGGCCGCAGTACCGGCCCGCACCTGCACTATGAAGTGCTGTACCGTAAGGAATACGTGAATCCTGCCCTGTATATGGATTTGACCATTCCGGCCCAGGATTATGCCGAGCTGGTAAGAAAACCTCAGAACTGATGGCGGCAAAGAAGAAAGACAGCAAGACCAAGCTCATGGTGATGGCCGGGTTAAGGTACCTGGTTGCCTCCGTGTCTGCGGCCATCGTGATTTATGTGCTGTTCGCGTTCTTTTTCTCTACCCAGGAGGAAAAACGGCTGCAGAAGGAAAACCGCCTGTACAGTAACCTGTACGATGCCATGAAGGCCAAGGAAAACCTTATCGGGGATGTTATCGAGGGCCTGCTGGACAAGGACGAGGCTATCTACGAGGAACTCTTCGAGACCCGGCCGCCGTCCCTGGACGAGATTAGCGGATATGCTTCCCTGTCCGCAGGGGAAGATGAAAACCTTCCGGAAAAGCATTATGTGATATCGGCCTCCGCGCATTCCGACAGCCTGATGTCCATGGCCACCCGGATAGACCGGAATTTCTACGATATTTTCCGGGTGCTGCAGGAAAGGGCCGACAGCATCCCGCCCCTCACCCTTCCCATCAAAAACATGTCCTACGTGCAGGTGGGAGCTTCGGTGGGCATGAAGCATAATCCCGTGTACAACTTGCAGATGCCGCACGAAGGCCTGGACCTGATTGCCCCGCAGGGATCCAAGGTGTATGCGGCCGCCGCCGGGCGCGTAATTAGGGTGACCCGCTCCCGCAAGGGCCTGGGCAACGAGGTGGAGATTGACCATGGGAACGGTTATGTGACCAAGTACAGCCTGTTGGGAGACATTTCCGTGATGCAGGGCAGAACGGTTTCCCTGGGCCAGGTGGTGGGCACGGTGGGTGTTTCCACCTTCGTATCGGCCCCCCATCTTCATTTTGAAGTGAGATACAAGGGGGAAGTGAAGGACCCTATCGACTTCCTCTTCTCCTCCCTTTCCCCGGAGGATTATTCCCGTGTGCAATTCATGGCCGCGAAAACCAGCCAGTCGATGGACTGACACCCATCGACCAAAAGTCTTCGACGACTGGGGGCCTAATCCCCCAGACCCCCTGTGTCGCTTCGCTCCGAGGTCCTTCGATTCAACCTAATACCCGTTGCGGTCCATTTCGCGGCGGAGGTCCTTGTCTTTGATGGACTGGCGCTTGTCGTATTCTTTCTTGCCCTTGGCCAGGGCAATGACCAGCTTGGCGAATCCGTTTTCGGCAATGAAGAGCCTGACGGCCACGATGGTGAGGCCTTTCTGCTTGTCGGCCTGCTGCAAGTGCCTGAGTTCCTTGCGATTCAGGAGCAGGCGACGGTCCCTTACGGGTTCGTGCTGGCCCCAGCTGCCCCAGTGATAGAGGGCTATGTTCATTCCCCGTACGAAAAGCTCGTTGCCCACAAAAAAGCAATAGGCGTCCTGCAGGGAGCACTTGCCCGCCCGGATGGACTTGATCTCCGTTCCCACCAGCTGGATGCCGGCGGTGTACGTTTCCAGGAACTCGTAGTCGAACGAGGCCCGGCGGTTCTTGATCTGTATGGTGCTTTTTGCTTTGGGCATAAGAGTCTGTTTTGAAATGATTCAATAAATTCTTTATGTTTCTTTTTGGTAAATTTTCCTCAAAAATTTTCACCCATGGGCCCCCCTATGGCCAAAAATTTTCAAGAAAAATTTCCACAAAAATAAACTATAAATAAAAATATCAATCATTTCAAAACAGACTCTAAATGTCATTCTGAGGCTTTGCCGAAGAATCTTCGGGAGTGCAAAGTTAATAAAAAGATTCTTCACTTCGTTCAGAATGACAAATTGTGTATTTTTGCATCCATGAACAAGCTCAACAAGACCCAGCTGCTGCCGGACAGGCCCGGCATTCCGCCCATGGCCCAGCTGCCGGCCCCGGAGGTGATAGACCCCGTGGCCCTGGCGCGTGCGTATGCCGAAGGGGAAGTGGACCTTATCTGCGTCCTGGGTCCCACGGCTTCCGGCAAAACCCGCTACGCCGTGCAGCTGGCTCGCCAACTTTCCCGTTGTCTTTCTTGTCATTCTGAGCGAAGCGAAGAATCTCCTTCCGCAGAGATTCTTTCGGCTGATTCCCGTCAGGTGTACACGGGCATGGACATAGGCACGGGAAAAGACCTGGGGGAATATGGAGACGTGCCCTATCACCTCATCGACATAGTGCCGGCGGGCAGCAAATTCAATATCTACCAGTACCAGGCCGCTTTTGCCAGGGCTTATGCCGATGTCAGGAGCCGGGGCTCCGTTCCCATCCTCTGCGGTGGGTCCGGGCTGTACATCGAGTCCGTAACCCGGGCCTATAAATTCGAAAGACAGAACGGCCTTCCGGACGAGGCCCTTCCGCAGAAGCCCTATTACATTGGTACGCTCGTATCCCGCGAGGAACGCGTGACGCGCATAGACCGCCGGCTGGAGGAGCGCCTGAAAGAGGGGCTGGTGGAGGAAATCCAGTGCTTGCTGAAGACCGTACCGGCCCCGGATCTTCTTTATTACGGGCTTGAGTATAAGTTTGTTACGCAGTATGTCCTGGGAGAACTATCCTACGGGGATATGGTCATTTCCCTGGGGAATGCCATCCACCAGTTTGCCAAGCGCCAGATGACCTGGTTCCGGGGTATGGAACGCGACGGCGTACAAATCCATTGGACCCGGCCATGACAGCCTGTCATTCTGAACGAAGTGAAGAATCTTCAAATTTTTTTTGCTCTTTCAAAAATACTTTCTACCTTTGCAACCCCAAAATATGTGGATAGATTTGGCTGCTTGCAACCACGTTAAAAAATGCTAAAATTCATTTCATATCAGTGTTTTGTGTTTTAGCCTCCGCATATTTGCCCGGGGCTAATTTTTATATTATGGCGAATATGGCAAAGAACTATCTTTTTACTTCCGAATCGGTCAGCGAAGGCCATCCCGACAAAGTGGCCGACCAGATTTCCGACGCCATTCTGGATGAATTCCTCAAACAGGACCCCGAGGCCAAGGTGGCCTGCGAGAGCTTCTGCTCCACCGGTATGGTGGTGGTGATGGGAGAGGTCAAGGCCGAGGCCTACGTGGACATCCAGAACACCGTCCGCAGCACCATCCGCAAGATTGGTTACACCAAGGCCGATTATATGTTCGACGCCTCCAGCTGCGGCGTTTTGAGCGCCCTCCACGAGCAGAGCGCCGACATCAACCGCGGCGTGGAAAGGGCCACGGAGGATGAGCAGGGCGCCGGTGACCAGGGCATGATGTTCGGTTATGCCTGCCGCGACACGGAGGACTACATGCCCCTGCCGCTGTACCTGAGCCACAAGATTCTCCAGATCCTGGCCGATATCCGCCATAACGAACTGGAACTGATGCCTTACCTGCGTCCGGATGCCAAGAGCCAGTTTACCATTGAATATGACGGGGAAACCCACCAGCCCGTGAAGGTGCATACCATTGTCCTGAGCACCCAGCACGACGAATTCGTGCCCGAGAGCCTGGGCAAGATGTCCTATGAGGATGCCGTGGCCCAGTATGGCCAGGTCACCGTGGACGAGGCCATGAGAAACAAGATCCGCGATGATGTGGAAACCATCCTCATTCCCCGCCTGAAGGCCTCCCTACCGGAGGAAACCGCCCGTCTCATCCACGGTTTTATCCTGCACGTGAACCCTACGGGCAAGTTTGTGATTGGCGGCCCTCACGGAGACACCGGTCTTACGGGCCGGAAGATCATTGTAGATACCTACGGAGGCAAGGGCGCTCACGGTGGCGGAGCCTTCTCCGGCAAGGACCCTTCCAAGGTGGACCGCAGCGCCGCTTACGCCGCCCGCTACATAGCCAAAAACCTGGTGGCCGCCGGAGTGGCTTCCGAGTGCCTGGTGCAGCTGGCCTATGCCATTGGCGTAGCACAGCCGGTGAGCGTTTTCGTAGATACTTACGGTACGGCCGTCGGCGGTCTGTCCGACGGCGAGATTGCCGCCAGGGTGCAGGAGCTCTTCGACCTTCGGCCTGCCGCCATCATCCGCAAGTTCCAGCTTAAGAATCCCATCTACGCCCCCACGGCCGCGTACGGCCACATGGGCCGGAAGCCCTACACCAAAATGGTGAAAGTGCAGGGGAAAGAGAAAATTGTCCAATTCTTTGGGTGGGAACTGCTGGACAGCGTGGACGCCGTCAAACAGGCCTTCAATCTTTAGATTGAAAAAAGTAACGGATTCTGAAAGGAATCCGTTTTTTATTATATGAAAATTTCGTAACTTTGCGGCGGATTTTTGGTTAGAAAATACTCCAAGTATCAATATTTATTATTAAAAACTTTATGAAACAAGCTTTCAAAAGCCTTCTGCTCGCATTCACTACGCTGATTGCGGGCACTGTCGCCTATGCTCAGGTGACCACGTCTTCCATTGGCGGACACATTACCGCTGCAGACGGTAATGTGAGTGGCGCCGCCGTGATTGCTGTTTATCAGCCCACGGGTTCCACGTTCTATGCTCTTTCGGACGCCAATGGTTACTACCGTATCAACGGCATCACCCCTGGCGGTCCTTACACCGTCAGTGTGGAAATGCTGGGGTACCGTAAAGTGGAGAACCAAAACTTGTATGCGCCCCTGGGTGAAACGCTCGTTGTGAACGCTGCCCTGGAAGATGAATCCCTCTCCCTGGATGCCGTTGTGTTCGTGGCCGATGGCACCGAGTCCAACATGAACGTCAACCGCAGCGGCGCCGGTACTTCCGTGAGCCTCCGCACGATGCAGACTCTCCCTACCACCAGCCGCAGTCTGAATGACGTGATGAAACTCACGCCCCAGGCATCCACCACTTCCAACGGTCTGGCCGTCGGCGGCGGTAACTTCCGTTCTTCCTACGTGACGGTGGACGGCGCCGCTTTCAACAATGCCTTCGGTATCGGTTCCAACCTCCCTGCCGGCGGTACGCCCATTTCCATCGACGCCCTCGAGCAGATGAGCGTGAACATCACTCCTTTCGACGTGCGTCACTCCGGCTTCACCGGCGGTGCCATCAACGCCGTTACCAAGAGCGGTACCAACGAGTGGCATGCTTCTGTCTATGATTACTACACCTCCGACAAAGTCCGCGGGTATAAGATTGAAGGAGAGGATCTGAACAGGACCAGCACCCTGGACAATACGGTGGGCTTCACCGTAGGCGGTCCCATCGTCAAGAACAAGCTCTTCTTCTTCGTGAATGCTGAATACTCCTCCGACGTGGTCGCCGGCTCCAGCAAAGTGGTCAGCACCGCCTCCGGCCGTGTAGATCCCAACTTTGTTCCCAACCAGGATATCGTCCGTCCCACGGAGAAATTCATGAACGAAGTGCTTGACTATTTGAGCCAAACCTACAATTACAATCCCGGCCGCTATCAGGGCTATTCCATCAGTACGCCGGATTACAAGATCATGGGTCGTCTGGACTGGATTATCAATTCCGACAACCGCCTGAACCTGCGTGCCAGCTATACTCATAACGCTTCGCCCTCTTCCCCGTCCAGCTCGATAAGCCCGTTGGCCAGCTCCGTGTACAACCGCAACACTTACGGACGTACCTCCACCTATGCCCAGTTCTTCGAGTCCAACCGCTACACCACGGATATGAACTTCATGTCGGTGGCTGCGGAACTGAACTCCCGTCTGTTCGAAGGCAACGGCGCCAACATGTTCCGTGTCACCTGGTCTCACCAGAACGAACCCCGTTCCTTCGTGGGCGGCAACTTCCCTACGGTCGATATCCTGGAGCCTTACACGGACGATAAGGGCAATGTGCAGAATGCTGTCCTCACTTGCTTCGGTCCCGACCCCTTCACCTATGGCAACCTCCGCGATGTCCATACTGTCGTCGCCACGGACGAACTCTCCTACACGGCTGGCAAGCACAACATCGTAGGCGGCCTGCAGTATGAATTTGACAATACGAAGAACGGCTATATGCAGGGCGGTCTCGGATACTATGTCTATGACTCCTGGGAGGCTTTCAAGGCGGGCGGCAAGCCCAGCGCCTTCGCTATCACCCACTCCAACCGTGACGACCTTGCCCAGACATTCCCGGCCTTCAATTACCATCAGCTCTCCGCTTATGTGCAGGACGAGATTGATTTCTCCGACTACTTCAAGCTCACCTTCGGCCTCCGTGCAGAGCTTCCCATGTATCCTTCCATCGCCGGAAACGAGAACAAGGAATTCCTCGCCCTGGCCAACAGCAGCCAGAGCATGAAGGGTATGAGCACAGCTGACATGCCCAAGGCCCGCATCAATCTCTCTCCCCGTATCGGCTTCAACTGGGATGTGCTGAAAAACCGCAATCTTGTGATTCGCGGCGGAAGCGGCCTCTACACCGGCCGTATCCCCTTCGTGTGGATTGTCTCCGTAGCCGGAAACAGCAACAATCTCCAGGCCCAGTATATTGACAACAATGGGACGGGTGCCAATACGCCCAATTTCCACGCCACTACCGAAGAGATTCTCCAGGACATCTACGGAGGCTCTTTCAAGGCTCAGGATTTGTATGCTCCTACGAGTGCCACCATCCTGGACAAGAACCTGCAGATGCCTACTACTTGGAAGAGTTCCCTCGCCATTGACGGCCGTCTGCCCGGTGGCGTAAAGGTCTCCTTGGAAGGTATCTTCAACTACGACCTTAACTCGGTATATGCCCAGAGACTGGGTTATGTGGAAGGCGATGGCGTCAGCCTGCCCGGTGAGCCTGCCAAGCGTACCAGTTGGAAGAGCGAGGGTCTCAAGAACTCCATGAATAGCACCGTGTCCCCTTACTACATTACCAACTCCAAGCTCCACGGCACCTACTATTCCATCACCGCCAGCGCCCAGAAGGACTTCATCTTCGGTCTGTCCCTCATGGCTGCCTATACGCGCTCTGGCTCCAAGTCCATTCAGGAAGGTTATGGTGATCAGGTTTCTACCCTCTTCTCCGGTGGCAACTACGGCGTGAATGGCTCCAATGTTCCCGAACTGGGACACTCCGCCTATGTCTCCCCGAACCGTCTCATCGCCAATGTGAGCTACAAGATTCAGGAAGGCCGTCACTTCGCCACCACCCTGGCTTTGTTCTATGAGGGCTACAATCACTGTTATGTCGGCGGTTATTCCTACACCCGCTACTCTTACACGCTCAAGAGCGATGTGACCGGCATCGGCGGCGCCTACAACCTCATTTACATCCCCACGGATGCCGAACTGAGCACGATGCCTTTCACCAGCGAAGAAAACAAGGCCGAATTCAAGGCATTCATCGAGAATGACAAGTATCTGTCCTCTCACCGTGGCCAGTACTCCGAGCGTGGCGCTCTCGTGGCCCCTTGGCAGAACCGCATCAACATCAAGGTGGCCCAGGATTTCATCTTCAATGTGGCCAACAAGCCTACCACCCTGCAGGTGGGTGTTGACATCAACAACGTTGCCAACCTCCTCAACTCCAAGTGGGGTCTCTGCAAGCAGGTCAGCGCCCAGGAAATCCTCGATTACAAGAGCAATCAGTACACCTTCACGGCTCCTACCGTTCAGACTTACCGCAGCACCTTCAACACTTGGCAGATGCTCATCAGCGCCCGTCTGTTCTTCTAGGATCAGTTTTTACGCGATAAAAAGCCGGGACCCCGCAGCGGGTCCCGGCTTTTATTTTATCCGAAAATGTGATTTTCAAGTAAAAAAACTTCCGAAAATGTGATTTTCTGACTACATTTGAACTTGAGGGATGTTGTTGTGAACCTCCCGGCCGGCAAACCCTTCCGGAATTTGAAATAGAAGAAGTATGAAACGTTATATCCTCCTGCTGGCAGCGCTGATGCTGCTGATGCCCGTAGAGGGCTGCGCCAAGAAGAAAGACGGCGGCCGTCACATCATTGGGTTCTACAACCTGGAGAACCTTTTTGACACCGTACACGACCAGGGCAAGAACGACTACGAGTACCTGCCGGACGGCGCCAACGAATGGACTCCGGAAAAGTATGCCGTCAAACTCCGGAACATGGCCCGGGTCATTGCCGATATGAAGGCCGATAACGGCATGTGGCACACTGTGCTGGGCGTGGCGGAGATTGAGAATCGCCGCGTACTGGAAGACCTGGTGAAGGAGCCCGCCCTTGCCGCCGCCAACTATCGCATTGTCCAGATAGAGGGCCCGGACCGCCGCGGCATAGACTGCGCCCTCCTCTACGACCCTTCCCGTATGAAGGTGGTGGAAACCGAGTCCCTTCCCTTCGACTTCCATTCCAAGATTCAGTTCACCACCTATAACAAGAAAGAGCAGGACGCCTTCCGCACCCGCGACATCCTCATGGTGCACGGGCTCATTGACGGAGAGCACTTCGCTTTCTATGTCTGCCATTTCCCTTCCCGCCGGGGAGACAAGGGCCAGGATGTGCGCTGCCGTGCTGCAGAGATTGCGTACGCTCACGTGCAGAAGATGCAGAAAAAGTATCCCGGCATCAAGTGCATCGTTATGGGAGACATGAACGACAACCCTCAGGACGAATCCCTTTCCGTCTATCTGCACGGCTGCCGCAATATCGAGGAGGCCGGGAAAGAGGACTTCTTCAACCCCTTCTGGGAAATGCTGGATAATGGAATTGGCTCCCTGTTTTACAGGGGAGACCCCAATATCTTTGATTGCATCCTGGTTAGCCGGAACCTTACCAAAGGCAAGGGCCTGAGGATTGCCAAGCAGGGAAAATACTACGGCACGGTGTATTCCAAGCCCTATATGACCCAGCAGAGCGGCCAGTACAAGGGCCAGCCTCACCGCACCTTCTCCAACGGAAAGTTCATTGCCGGCTTTTCCGACCATTATCCCACCTTCATAGAGCTCAAGAAATAGGCGTGAAGCGAATTCTATCGGCCTTGCCTGCCCTTTTCTGGACAGTCCTTCTGCTGGCGGACACCCTCTCGGGCAGCGTCCGGGGACGTGTGCTGTCCAAGACGGACCGTTATCCTCTGGAGCATGCCCGTGTGCGCCTGGTGCAAGGCGCGGAATGGGTGGCCGAGGTGAGGACCGACGCCAACGGCAACTTCCGTATAGAAGAGGTTCCTGCGGGGGAATATACCCTCGTATTCCTGGCTTCCGGCTACTTGGAGAACCGCCTCCCCGTAGTGGTGACGGAAGGCCGGCAAAAGAACGTATTCAACGTCCTGCTCTCCGAAATCAACAAGGCCGGAGACAGCTGGCCGGATGCGCCCTACGGGGCAACGGATATCCACCGGAACATGAAGGGCTACCTCCGGCCCGGCAATGAACCGGACTTGGGCGGCGCCCATCTGATGGATGCAGAGCTTCTGATGGCCGGCGTGCGCCTGGACGAGGTGGATCCCACCGCCTCCGGCTTCCTTTCCGAGGCCCTGCGGGAGAACAAGTTCGTCTCCGGAGGAGGGCTCTTGGAGACGGCCCTGGGCGGTTTCAACGGCGTGGCGGAAATATCGGCCACGGCCTCGCACTTCCGCACCGGCTTTTACAGTTCCCTCCGGACAGATACCGCCAACTATGGATTGAGGGCCGATGCCGCCTACGGCTCCGGTCAGCTTCCCGGCGGCTGGTCGCTGTCGGCCAACGTGGCGGGCATAGGCTGGAGGCAAACCGCCTATGACCCTTATGCCGTGTATGTTGGCGTAGGAAAGTCTTTCGGGGACAAGCATCGGCTTAGCACGGCCTTCCTGCGGGATCAGGAGCCCCTCGCTTTCCTTCGCTACGATTTCACGCCCTCCCCAAAATTCCAGGCCTATACAACCGTCCTGGGTCGTTTCGGCCACGCGGGTCACGTGTTGCACGCTGCCGCGGCCTTCAGCTGGACGCCTGTCCGGCAGGTGCGGCTGAGCGGTGGCGTTGACGGCCGCAAAGGCCTGCAGGACATAAGCTCCGAGAACCGGGCCGAGGGCTGGATGAGTGCCGTGCTAACCCTGGGGAAGTGGGGCTTCCACCTGGGCGGAAGGGGCGGCTGTTCCACTTCTTCCCCGGGGCGGGGAACCATCTATTCCGCCAAGGCGGGGCTGCTCTATGCCCTTAGCCACAACTGGCAGTTATCGGCCCATACAGGTCTTTACAAAAACGACCCTATTCTGCCCCGCGCCTTTGCTTCCGATGTGAACGTGGTCTTCAGCGCCAACAGCGTCAACCTCAAGCTCACGGGCTTTTACGAGCGCTATCTGGGTACGGAGGACATCCACACGGGCCTGGACCTGGGCCTCAGGGTGCCGGTTTTCGTCATTCCCAACGTTTCCCTCCAGGGGGGGCTTACCGCCGGCCACTTTGGGTCTCAGGCCCGCTTTGAATGCTCTTTCGGGTATGCAGGGCTGTCCTGGAACACCCGGGGCTGGTTTGCAGACGCCGGCTATATGTTTGGCAGGCCCGTGCACATGATGGACACATCGGCCGGTAAAACCTGGAACTTCAATAAAAAACGCCAGCTGGGCGTCGCCCTGGGCCTTCGCCCTTACTTTGGGAAAGAAGCTCCCCCAACCCGCTTCTCTTGCCGCATCTTCTGTCGGATATAAATTTAGCTCTACATGAAAAAAACTTTATTACTTATTGCAGCCATGGCTATGCTTAGTGCCTGTAACGAAAAACCCCAGAACATTTTCCTCCAGGAGTGGGACACCCCGTACGGAACGGCTCCCTTCTCCAAGATTACCACAGACCAGTACATGCCCGCCTTCAAGGCCGGCCTGGAACAGCAGAAGGCCAACATCGAGGCCATCGTGAAGAACCCCGACGCCCCCACCTTCGAGAATACCATCCTACCCTACGAGAACGCCAGCCCCATCCTGGACAAGGTGCAGGGCGTGTTCTTCAACTTGTCCGAGAGCGATTCCACGCCCGAGATGCAGGCCATTGAAGAGGAGGTGACTCCCCTGATTACGGATGCCTCCAACGAGATTATGATGAACGAGGATCTCTTCGCCCGCGTGAAGGCCGTGTATGAGAATTCCGCCAGCCTCACCCGCGAGCAGCAGATGGTGGTGAAGAAGATTTACGAAGGCTTCCTCCGCAACGGCGTGGGCCTGCAGCCCGAGGCCAAGAAGCGCTTCGCGGAAATCAGCACCCGCCTGGCCACCCTGAGCCAGAAATTCGGCCAGAACCTCTTGGCCGAGAATAACGCCTTCAAAGAGAAGACCGGCATTACGGTTAGCGAATATTACGATTTCATGGGCTCCTGCGAAGACCGCGAGAAGCGCAAGGAAGTATTCCTGGCGTACTCTTCCCGCGGCAACCACGGAGATGAGCACGACAACAACGCCATCGTCCTGGAAACCCTTCGCCTGAGGGCCGAAATGGCCGAGCTGTTGGGATACCCCAATTTTGCCGCCTACCAGCTGTCCAACAAGATGGCCGGCACCCCCGAGACCGTGGACAACTTCCTGCAGCCCATCATGGACGCATCCATCCGCAGCGCCAACGAGCAGGTGAAGGAGATGGAGAAGATTGCCGGCCACAAGATCAAGGCCTGGGACTGGAGCTTCTATGCCGAGAAACTCCGCGCCCAGAAATATGCTCTGGACGAGAGCCAGACCAAGCCTTATTTCCACGCCGACAGCGTAATGAAGGGAGTATTCACCGCCGCCGAGAAGATTTACGGCCTCCACTTCGAGGAGGTGACCGGAGAGGTGGAAGTGTACCAGCCCACCGTACGTGCCTATAAGATTACAGATGCCGACGGCTCCCTCATCGGCATTTTCTACCGGGATTACTTTGTGCGTCCCACCAAGCGCGGCGGCGCCTGGATGAACAACTTCCGCGAGCAGGAGACCGGCGTGCGTCCCATCATCGTGAACGTGTGCAACTTCCCGGCCCCCGGTACAGACCCCACCGAGCCCAAGCCCAGCCTCCTCACCGTGGACAATGTGCAGACGGCCTTCCACGAGTTTGGTCACGCCCTGCATGGCTTCCTGAGCCAGTGCCACTACGTAACCGTGAGCGGCACCAACGTGGCCCGCGACTTCGTGGAAATGTTCTCCCAGTTCAACGAGAACTTCGCCTTTGTGCCGGAAATACTGGCCGGTTATGCCAACAACTGGGAAACCGGCGCCCCCATCCCGGCCGAGCTGGTGGAAAAGATCCGCAAGAGCCTCAAGTTCAACCAGGGCTTCACCACTGGCGAACTGTGCGCCGCCTCCATCCTGGACATGAAGTGGCACGAGCTGTCTTCCGCAGAGCTGGCCAACTTCACCGACGCCCAAAGCGTGCGTGATTTCGAGACCAAGGTGTGCGACGAGATGGGCCTCATCGGCGAAATCATCCCGCGTTACCGCACCACCTACTTCAACCACATCATGGGCAGCGGCTACAGCGCCGGTTACTACGGCTACCTCTGGAGCGAGGTGCTGGCCGTGGATGCTTGGGAGCGGTTCAAGGCCGAAGGCATCTTCAACCCCGCCACCGCCAAGGCTTTCCGCCAGACCTTCCTGGAGAAGGGCGGCTCCGAAGAGCCTATGACCCTGTACAAGCAGTTCAGAGGGGCCGAACCC
This sequence comes from uncultured Bacteroidales bacterium, assembly GCA_905235535.1. Taxonomy (GTDB): domain Bacteria; phylum Bacteroidota; class Bacteroidia; order Bacteroidales; family UBA932; genus Cryptobacteroides. The sequence continues at coordinate 1,114 of CAJOLS010000005.1, read as the reverse complement.
GACCCCTCTGCTCTGATGCGTGCCCGTGGTCTGAGTGATTAATTGCTTACCTATCAGCTACTTATGCTACAAGGGGTGCACCTGCAGGTGCACCCCTCTGTTTATAAACTGCTGAATAGCAGGAGATTAGCGGATGTAGGATGTGAGGACTTTCATTTGGCCGTCGGGGATGAAGCAGACATCATCGGCCGATGCGGGTATCAAGACCGTCTCTCCCTGGCGGACGGGAACTTCTTCTCCGTCCACTTCCAAGGTTCCTTCACCGGAGAGGCACATGACCACCAGGAAGGAGTCTATGTCACTGAGGTCTTTGGCGTAGGGGAGGGTGAGGTCGTAGATGCTGGTGGTGAAATACCGGCAGCTCACTATCTCCTGCTCCTCGTTCTGCTCCGGGCTGTAGGGGGTGCGGTAGTCCGGATATACCGTGTAGTCGATGGCATCCTTGGCCAGCTCGGTGTGCACCTCGCGGGGCTTTCCGTCCAGGCCCAGGCGACCGTAGTCGTAAATGCGGTAGGTGATGTTGGAGGTTTGCTGGATTTCTGCGATGAAGCAGCCGCCGCAGATGGCGTGGATGCGGCCTGCCGACAGGAAGAACACGTCTCCGGGATGCACGTCGTAGCGGGCCAGCACATCCGTGATGGTGCCGTCGGCCACCTTGGCGGCATACTGCTCCGGAGTAATCTTTTCCGTGAGGCCGGCCAGCAGGTGGGCGCCTTCATCGGCCGCCACCACATACCACATCTCGGTTTTTCCCTTGGAGCCGTTGTGCCGCCTGGCGGCCAGCTCGTCGTTCGGGTGCACCTGGATGGAGAGGTCCGAGAGGGCGTCGATGAACTTGATCAGGAGCGGGAATTCGTCTCCGGTATTCTCATACACGTGCTTTCCCACCAGCTCTCCCTTGTACTCTTTCACCAGCTGGGCGATGGTCTTTCCCTTCAGGGGACCTTCGGCCACTACGCTTTCATTCCCGGCCACGCCGGAGAGCTCCCAACTTTCGCCAATGTGTTTCTGGTCTGTTTCTATGCCTTTGTACGGAGCAATCTTCTCACCGCCCCATACGATGGTCTTCAGGATAGGTTCAAATTTTAAAGGACTCATATTATTTTCCCATAGT
>CAJOLS010000004.1 GCA_905235535.1 uncultured Bacteroidales bacterium | reverse complement strand
CAAACAATTACACAAAAATTTTACTATAAATCAACAAATTAGCAGAAGTCGCCTCGCAGCATAACTGCTGTAGTGCTACTTTTGCACGGAACTAAAGTTCAACTATGGCAAAAAAACACTAACTTCGTTTTTCGAATTTAACGGATAGTCCCTCATGAAAAAGACCTGCTTCCTTATGGCTGTATGCCTCACCCTCTTGGCCATCCCCGGGTGCAAGAGCGCTCCCAAGAAAAAAGTCCTTACCCCCTCCCAGGCCGATGCCATTGAGGCCCGGCTGTCCCGGATGAGCCTTCGTGAGAAGGTGGGCCAGCTGTTCTGCGTGCGTCCGGAGGCCCTGGACCCTGTATTCCAGTCTTCCGGAAAAGGCATGTTGGAGTACAAGATGCAGGCTGTGAACGAGCAGACCAAGGCCTTCAGTGAGCAGTATCCGGTGGGCGGCGTAACGCTTTTTTCCCACAATATAGACAATCCCGGGCAGCTCAGGGCCTTCACGCAGGATTTGCACGCCCTTCCCGGTGCTCCGCTCCTTAGCATCGATGAAGAGGGCGGCCGGGTGGCCCGCATCGGCGGCAATGAGAATTTCCACGTTCCCACCTATGCCTCCATGAATGCCGTGGGTACCACGGGAGAACCTGCCAAAGCCCTTGAGGCAGGCCTTGCCATCGGCACTTATCTGAAAGAATACGGATTTGACATAGACCTGGCCCCGGTGGCCGATGTCAACACCAATCCCAAGAACATTGTCGTAGGAGACCGCGCCTTCTCCGGGAATCCCAAGATAGCCGCTCCTATGGTGGTGAACTGTATGGAAGGCCTCCATAAGGCGGGTGTCATTGCCTGCGTCAAGCATTTCCCCGGCCACGGGGATACCTCCGGAGATTCCCATCACGAGTACGTGCAGTCGGACAAAACCTGGGAAGAACTCCTTAACTGTGAGTTGATTACCTTCAAAGCCGCCATCCAGGCCGGAGCGCCTATGATTATGTCGGCCCACGTGGCCCTTCCCAATGTCACCGGAGACAGGCTTCCCGCCACGCTTTCCCACCTCATTCTTACGGAAAAACTGCGCGGAGAACTGGGCTTCCAGGGCGTCATCATTACGGATGCCATGGGTATGAAAGCTGTGAGCGACCGCTATTCCAGCGGGGAATCGGCCGTTATGACCCTCCAGGCCGGGGCCGATATCGTCCTTATGCCGGAGAATCTGCCGGAAGCCTTCGAGGCCGTGCTCTCCGCCGTGGAAGAAGGCACGCTTCCGGAATCCAGGATTGACGAAAGCGTCCGTCGCGTCCTGGCCCTCAAACAGTCTTTGGGCCGATAACCCCGGAAGAAGTTGGGACGGTTGGCTTCAAAAAGATGCCGGCCACTTCGAGTTTAATAAATAGTTGTTATTAACGGAAAATATGCTTATCTTTGTGGTTTAGAATTAGCTACAGGATTAACAATGAAAATCAGTAAGTTTCTTGTTTCACTGGTGATGTGTCTGTGTACTTTCGGGCTTTCTGCCCAGTCCCAGACACCCACTTTGTCCCGGGCAGCAGACAACAATGCTGTCTTCCGGGTGCTTTATTATGTGAACCATTCCAACCTGGACCCTGTCTTCCAGGGCAATGATGCCGCCCTGAAGGAAATGGATCAGTTGTTGGACTCCCTGCTTCGGGCCAGCAGTCCCATCCACATCAAGTTGGACTCCGGTGCTTCTCCGGAAGGAACGGAGGACGGCAATGTGACCCTGGGCCTGAACCGCAGCGAGCGGATGCGCCTGTATCTGCTGACGCATCACCCGGAACTGGAGGAAAGTGATATCGACGTTTTCTCCACCGGCTCGGACTGGGTAGGCCTGGCCCGTGCGCTGGAGCGCAGCCAGTACAGCTGGAAGGATGAGGCCGTCTACATCATCAACAACACGCCCATCTGGGTACATGACCAGAAAGGCGCCATCTCCGATTCCCGCAAAAAGCAGTTGATGAACCTTCACGGGGGCGCCCCCTGGCGGGAAATGCTGCAGGATATTTTCCCTTCCCTGCGCCGGACAACCGTTACGGTTTCTTTCCCCGCAGCTTCGGTAATGCCCAAGCAGGATACGGTCTATCTGCATACCCATCAGCTGGATACCGTCTATGTGGAGAAAGAGGTGAGGGTGGAAGCCGAAAAGCCCAAATACGGGTTTATGCTCCGCTCCAACCTGGCCCACGATGTGGCCACCGTACCCAGCATCGGTACCCAGATTTATCTGGGCGGCGGCCTGGCCCTGGATCTGAACTGGTCCGGAAGCTGGTGGTCCATGAGCAAGAAGGACCGTTTCTGGAGAATGTACGGCGCCGAAGCGGCGTTCCGCTATTTCTTCCGCCGTCCCCAGGACAATGCCAAGGGGATGTTCCGTTCCCTGACGGGCCACCATCTGGGACTCTACGGACAGGTGCTCACGTATGATGTCGAATGGGAAGGAAAGGGTTACCTGGGTGGCCAGGAAGGCCGCAACCTCTTTGCCGCTCCCACCTGGAGCGCAGGTCTGGAGTATGGTTACACCCTGCCCATCGGCAAGCACTTCAACCTGGATTTCGGCCTGGGCGTAGGATATATGCGCGGCCCTGTCCAGGAATACGTTCCCAATGGCAACGGTGGCTACGCCCGCGTGGGAGAGCCCCGTACGTTCCAGTGGATTGGCCCCACCCGCCTTGAAATCACCCTTCAGTGGCTCATTGGCATAGAGAACAAAAGATAAGACGAGTTATGCGAAACATTTTCAAGATATTCTCAGTGCTGTTACTTCCGCTCAGCGTTTCCTGTGTACACAAGACGCTGACGCCCGAAGTTCCTCCCGTCAGCAAAAATGGTATCCTGGCCGTCGGTTTCGACTGGTCCGATGCCACCGGCTCTCCGGACCCGGAGCAGCTTTACATGTATATGTATCCCCAGGAAGGACTGTCGGTGGTCAAGAGACTGTCTCCCCAGGGAGAATCCGTCAAGCAGGAGAGTGGCTCCTATGACACCTTTGTCCTCACCCCGGGCAATCTCTGGAACCTGGACTCCTATCAGACGGCCACCATTACAACCAACGAGGTGGACGTGCTTTCTCCGCTGGGCCTGAAGGCGGAAACGGCTCCTGAAGAGCCTGTGTGCGCCGTCCCGGATCCCATCTGGTATGGTGCGGCCTCTCCGGTCGTGGTTCCGGAAGGAGAGAAGGAAGCCTCCCAGGTATACAAGATGCAGGATGCTTTCATCCATTTCTTCGTATCCTTCTCCCACGTCAAACATACAGACCGGCTGATGGCGGCCTCCCTGGCCTTGTCCGGCGTATCTTCCGGCTTCCGCCCGGGCCTGGGCATCCCCGTGGATGACGCCGTGACCATTCCTTTTGGTGCCAGCGTCCTTGTCGGCACCGTGAAGGGAGACGCCCTTTCCTTCGGCCACTGCGCCGGAAACTCCGCCTGCCCCCATACGATAACCCTCTTCCTGCTGTTCTCGGACGGTTCCCTGAAAGTGTTCCAGAAGGATGTCACGGACCAGGTTCAGGGCCAGAAGGCAGAGAAGAATATCTACATTTATGTGGATGATGAGATTACGACGGATGTGTTGATGGATTTCGCCTTCTCCGATGCGGGAACCGGTATCGATCCCCTTCTGCCCGGCGGCCAGATTGATGTAAGTTAAGAGGAAAGCCTATGAAAAAGAGTCTATATATCCTTATGATAGGTGCAGGTGCCCTGCTGGCCTCCTGCGCAAAAGAAGTGGCGGTGGATGAGCCCGCAGACGGCGGCATCCGCTTCCAGGTATCGGCCCAGCCCATGCTTCCGGCCGATGAGGTCACCAAGGGCGTCCCTTATACGGATACTGACGATGTGACCACCATCCCCTTTGGCGTAGCGGCCTATACTTATGCCGCCTCTTCCGATGTCCCGGCCCTGTATATGAACACGGCCAAGGTGGTCTATGACCCCGGCAAGGGAATATGGGTGTCTTCCCAGACGTCCCTCTGGCCGGATCAGGGAGGTTCCATCCGTTTCTTCGCCTATGCGCCTTATTCGGCGGCCCAGATGGAAACCCCGGCCCGTACCCTTCCCAAGCTTACGTACTCCGCTCCGGCCGAAATTGAGGAGCACAGGGGACTTCTGGTCTCTGTTCCCGGGCCCGTGGAGGACTATCCGGCCGAAGGGGAGAGCGGAACGGTAGACCTTAGCTTCCACCATATCCTTACGGGTATCAACTTCACCCTGAAGGGAAACCTCAATATTGAGTCTGTTACCCTGGAAGGGGCTTATGACAGCGGTGTGTACAGTTTTGCTACGGACAGCTGGGCTGAAAGGAAGGCCACCAATACCTATACCATCACGGCCCCCGAGACGGTGAGTGAAGGAGGCTACGACAACTTCGATATCCGCTACACGCTGATGCTCCTGCCCCAGATTTGTCCTGCCGGCGCCGTCATCCGGATGGTGGTGGATGGTAAGACTTACGAGATTCCTCTCCAGGGACACGAGTGGAAGGCCGGTTATGCCTACGAGTATGTCCTGTTTAGGGACGATTATGTCTTCGGCTTCTCCGTTCCGGATGTGGAAGGAGTGAGCCCGGAAGGCGGCGTCATTGTGGTGGACAACCTGGAAAGCTGGCGTACCAAGGATGGTGGTGTTACCAGGGAAGCCATTCCCTGGAAGGTACAGGGCCTCTATGCCACCAGCCAGGATGCCATTGCAACCACCAACCCGCTCTCTTCCTGCTTTGTCACTTCGGTAGACGCCGGATCCCTGGATCAGCAGGGCCGCGGTTCCGTGAAGATTACCTGCGCCCCCGCAGAAAGCCATGTGGAAACCTCCTCCCGTTTTGAGAATATCCAGAAGGCCCTTCGCGCCGCCGGTGCCAGGGGAACGGTTTCCAGCCCCTGGAACCTTTCCAATTCTACCGGTGCTTCCACCATTGAAGAATCGGCCAATACCTATATTGTATCGGCTCCCGGCTATTACCGCATTCCGCTGGTTATGGGAAATGGCGTCAAGAACGGAACCATTGTGGCAGAATCTTATTCGGAAGCCAATTACCGGGATTATATGGATGCGCCCATTTCTTCGCCGTACCTGCAGAGCAGCAGCACCGGCGCAGGCGTTCCCACCACGGCCTTCGTTATCTGGGAAGACCAGATGCAGGTGGATGTGATGGGTACCAGCTCCTGGGATGTGGCCCCCGTTTCCGGCTCCAGCGCCATCTCCTTCGACGGCAACGTTTACTGGCTCAATTTCCATATTGATGCAGAAAACATCACCCAGGGCCTTATTCACCTGGGCGTGAACGACGAACGCGGGCTTGTGATGTGGAGCTACCTCATCTGGGTAACGGAAGCAGAAAGCCGCCCCGTCAGCACTCCCACCCTTATGTCCAAGAACCTGGGCTGGATAGAACAGGGTACGGCTTATCATACGGTTTATGATGCCGAAGAGGTGTATATCCGCCTGCAGCAGGACAAGCTGGGAGGCAAATTCTATATCATGAAGGTTTCCCGCCCGGCCTCCGAGGTGAAGGTAGAAGTAGATTCGGATGGCTACAGCCCCTATTATCAGTTTGGCCGAAAGGATCCGCTCCTTCCGATTGTCGCAACGGGCAGTATCAACGCCTATGGCCTGTACGCCTCCCTTGCCCAGACCACGGAGAAGTCTTCGGTGGGTGTCTCCATCCGTACTCCCTGGGCTCACGTGAGCTATGGAACGGATGCTCCCTTTGACTGGTGCTCCGATACCGGAAAAACCAACTGGTGGGCTGTTACCGGCGGTGGCAAGAGCATCTACGATCCTTCCCCCGCCGGCTTCAAGGTTCCTACACCCGAAACGCTGGCCCTCCTTCCCGCTACGGTGGGAGACTTCAAGAAGGGATGGTGGATGGGTGCGTACTTCTACGCCGCCCTGGGATACCGCAACTCTTCCAAGGGAGATCCGGTGAATGCGGGAAATACGGGTTATTACTGGTCCAACAAGGCCATCAGTGACAGTGAAGCCCGCATCCTGGAATTCGATTACCAGCTCGTTGATCCCAGTAGCCGCGGCCGTCGCGTGCGTGCCCTGTCCGTGCGCCCCGCCAGTATGTAAAAAGGATTATTTCTTCTTGGCAGCCTGGGCCTTTTGGGCCCGGGCTTTTTTAATGGCCCCGTCCGGAAGGACGGTTCTCGGCATGCCGTTAGTCATAGGCTGGATGAGGTATGCGGGATAGGGCCGCCAATCTGTACTTTACTGCCTCCGAAGAAGGAGATGAGGAAACCGGCCAATTTGAAAACAGACTCTAAAATTTTTAACAAGACTGGTTAGTCCCTCTTACCAGATATAAGTCCGGCGCTCCTCGGGCAGGTAGAGATAGTTGTTCCGGTCCACGTTGTACAGATAGTACCAGAGATCCGTATTCATCACTACGCCATTGACACGCAGGCGGGCATGCGAGTGGACGTCCGACTTCTGGAGGATGCTGAGTTTTTCTTCTCCGTATTGGATGCACCAGATGTGGGCGAAGCATTCGTAGAACTTCCGCAGCTGGTCATCGTATAACTTTCCGATGTACCCTTCCCTTTCCAGGAGGGCCTTGTAGGCATCCAGGGTTGCCAGAAAGCCTCCGAGGTCCGCTATGTTTTCCCCCTTGGTACGGTCTCCGTTCCCATACACGCCCGGAGCCCGCTGCGGGTCCATTTCCAAGTGGTCATAACATTGGATGATGTTTTCCATCCGCTGCTCAAAAGCCATTTTGTCGGCCACCGTCCACCAGTTTTTCTGTATGCCGTTTTTGTCATACTTGGCTCCAAAAGAATCGAAACCATGGGTAAATTCATGGCCGATGACGGCGAAAGCGGCATAACTGAAAGCATCGCTCATGCCCGCGGGAAGGAAGGGCGGCAGCGCCAGGGCCGGGTAAATGAAAACGTTGTTGGATTCGGGATCATACATGGCATTGCAGAGCGTGAGGTCTGCAGGAATAAAATCAAAGTTGCTGTCCAACAGAAGTCCGGCGATTCTGTGGCTGAAAAGATCCCTCCCTCCCAGCAGCCGGGTCCTCAGGCGGACGAGATTGCGGTTATTGATATGAACGGCCTCCACCAGCGTCTCGCAGTTGGAGAGGGAACTCACGCAGTCCATGTGCCACTCGTCGGGATAGGCGACAAACATTCCACAGTAGTCCAGCTTGTCCACTGCATTGTTCCGGGTGGTCTCGCTCATCCACTCCACCTGTTCAAGGCGCTTTCTCAGGGATGCCTTGACCTCTTCGGTAATGGACACGAGGCGATCTTTCAAGGAGGAAGGAATAAATTGATCGGCCAGGTGGTAAGATAACGTGTAATTCAACGATCCCCTCGCATTCTGCCGCACATCCTTCTCATTCTTTCCAACCCTCTTCATCTGCTCTGCGTCCACGAACATTTCATAATAATCCCAGGTACTGTCCAGAAGCTGGCACAGTTCATCCATCGACAGGGAGTCCAGCATTGCCCAGGTAGCCAGAGTTTGGTCCGTCACCAAAACCTGGGACATGTCCAGCCCCATTCCTTGTACCACGAAGGTAAGGGCCTCGCTCTCGCCGGCTTTGGTCTGAATGGCGGGGATGACATCCTCAGAGGTTATGGAAGTGGGAAGGATGGGGATATTGGCGGGAATGGGAGGTGAGATTAAGCCCATCAGTTTCCCGTCTTTCAATTGAAGGCTGAACGTGGGTAATATCGGGAGAGCGAAGATGGGTGGAACGCCGTCGAGAATCATGCGCCCCATGGTGAGGAAAGCCTCCTCCTTGGTGGTGGGACGGGGGAAGCGGGCTTTCTGCGCGTCTATATAGGCCCGGGACTTTTCCGGCTGGTCGTGCATATGGTCCAGAAGGTCATAGAAACGGCCGATATCCGGCACGGAGGCCCTCAGCTGCTGTATGCGCTGCGTCATGGCACCCTCCGAGTCATATAAGCCTCCGACATTTCCCGATGCCGGAATGGGCGTGAACTGAAGCCACTTCCCGTTGCAATAATCAAAGAAACTGTCTCCCGGCTTCACGGAGAGATCTTTGTTGGTCTCTATTTCCGGGGGCAGCGGCAGCGGGTCCACCGTGGACTCCGGTTCTGTCTTTGAACAAGCTATAAGGCTCATTGCAATCATGCAAGAGGCAAAAAAGATCTTTCTATCCATAATGGTTCTAAAATAAAGTTACAAAGATAGGAATCCAAATGGAATTATCAATGGGCAATGGCACTTGGGAGGGGGTAATGTGAGCCGAGTTCCTTCACCCGCAAACGAAAAGCGCCTGGCATCTGGTACCGTCGCCGGTCCGCAAAAGGCCGGGTGACCAGCGACGCGAATTGGCCTCTCAGTGCGTATGCCGTCCCCGGTCCTCCCACTTTTTGCAGACCTGCGACGCTTTGCCTCCGGACCTGGGAGGGGGTAACGTGGGCCGACGGAGTCCCTTCACCCTCTGACGCGAAAGCCCGGCCGAAAAGGCCGGGCAATTTCGCGTGCGGGTGAAGGGACTCGAACCCATACGCCGTAAGGCACCAGATCCTAAGTCTGGGTTGTCTACCAATTCCAACACACCCGCATGGGAGTGCAAAGATAGAAAAAAAAGGATTCCCAGTCAAGCCGGGAATGACTTGACAAATTCCACGCAGGCCCAGTCTTCGCGGGCCGAAGAGCCCGCCCAAGCGAGCCCCAGGGCCTCGGCGGCCTGGCGGATGGCGGGGACGTCGGCCTGGTAGAAACCGCTCAGGAGCATGTGGCCTCCCTTTCGGAGGGAACGGCAGTAGGTGGGAAGGTCCTGCAGGATGATGTTGCGGTGGATGTTGGCCAGGAGCACGTCGTAGGTGCCCATCTGCAGCAGGGAGGCGTCTCCGCAGGCGGTCTCCACGCGCGTGCCCACCTTGTTCCAGCGGCAGTTGCCCCAGGCGCTGCGGGCCGCCACGGCGTCAATGTCCACGGCAAACACCTTGCGGGCGCGCATTTTGGCAGAGAGGATGGCCAGGATGGCCGTGCCGCATCCCATGTCCACCACAGAGCGGCCACGGATGAATTCCTCCAGGCCCAGCATGCGCTGCATCATCATGAAGGTGGTGTGGTGATACCCGGTGCCGAAGGCCATGCGGGGGTCTATCCAGATGTTGAAGCGCGTGCGGGGGACATCGGCATTGAAGGGTGCCTTCACCGTTACCTTGCCGTCTACCACGATGGGCTGGAATCCCTGTTCCCAGAGCCGGTTCCAGTTCTGTCCTTGCACCAGCACGGCCGAAAAATCTGCCGCCGCAGGATACCCGCTCAAGACCACCTTCACGTCGGAGGGCTTGTAGGCTTCCTTCTGGATGTAGCATTTGAGGAAAGGCTCTTCGGTCACAAAGGAGTCGAAGGGAAGCTCCGAGAGCTCTGCGGTGAGAATCTCGGCCATTTCTTCGCTGAACGGGTCCAGCTTCACGCTCACTTCAATATATTCTTCGCTGTTCATGGGTCGGCGGCTTTTTGCTGCAGGCGCAGGACTTCCTGTTTGAGGGCCTCCCGGCGGGAAGCAACCGTATTGGAAACCTCTTCCACCAGGCCGGTGAGTCCTTCGGAAGGTGCTTGCCCTTCCTCCAGCGGCACGCTTTCCTCCTGGACATTCAGGGCCGACAGCTGCGTGGCGGCGCTGTGGTTCTCGGCCATGGCCTTCTCCACGCCCAGTTCAAAAATGTTGTGGATGGCGGCCACCAGGTTGTACTTCACGGTGTCCAGCTGTTTGGTGAACACCGGCACGCTGGCGCTGCGGTATTTGGCCTTTGTGAGGCCGTAGTGGACATGGTCGAAGTCCGTCCCCCAGGCATTGATGCCGAATTTGAGCACCACCGGAGACTTGATGATGGAAATATGGTAGAGGAAATCCTTTTCCAGGTTCTGCTGCCCGCTGGCGGCCAGCATGTAGCGGTCCACGTCCAGCACAAAGGGGAATACTTCCAGAACATTGTCCTGGATGATTCCGGTGACGGACATGTTGTCGATATGGGCCTTGTCCTTGTCCTTGAACTTGAGTTTTTCGGCCAGGCGGCTGAACTCCTCGCTGTCCTTGAGGGTGAGGTCCTTGCCGGAAATGCGCATGACCCCGTCGATGGACGGCAGTATCAGGTTCATGCAGGTGTCTATGTCCGTGGTGGCGGCCAGTTCGCAGTCCAGGTCTCCGGCGAAGGAGGTGAGCATGGGCAGGATGGAATCCACGGCGGGGAAGAGGGTAATTACCTTTTCGGCCGTAATGTCCACCAGGTTGAGGTCGAAGCCGGCCTTGATGTTCTCCTTGGAGCGGGTGGTATAGAATCCCTCGAAGTACATGTCTCCCATGTTGGTGGCGGCCAGGGCGTTGGTGACTTGCACCGTGCGGTCCCGCATGGCCACATCGGCCGCGGCCCAGCTCACTTCCAGGCTGTCGTAGCGGATGCCGCCGGCTTCCAGGGAGAAATCCACCTCCAGGTTGGAGGGAATCACCAGCAGGCTGGCTTTGTCCACGCTGTCCGGCAGCTGCACCTGTTCTGCGGCGCTTTCCACCGCCTCGTCGGAAGCTTCGGCCGGCAGTTCGGGCTGGTAGGTGCTGTAATAGGCGTATGCCCGCATGAGCTCGTTCACGTCCAAGAAGTTACTGGTGACATCGGCCTTTAATTTGAGCTTGCTGCGGGCCCGGCCCAGGACAGCGCGGCGAAGTCCCGTCAGGCGGGCCGAGGCACTGATGTCCGAGGCACCTGCGTTCAGCGTCAGGCTCCCCAAGCTTAGCGTATCGTTGGTGAAGGATCCCTTGACGCCCTCGATGCCGGTTTTCAGCGGGAAGGCCGGCATGGCAATGCGTCCGCCGCCCACATCCAGGTTGCCCCGCACATCCCAGTCGCGGAAATAGCCCCGGATGGCTTCGGAGAGGCTGATGGAAATATCGGCCGATGCAAACTCGTCGCTGGCCTGGATGCTCAGGCGCTGCTGCCGGGCCTTGCGGAAAAGGGAATCCCGCGGAACATCCGGATAAAGGCGCTGCAGGGAATCCAGCAGGTGGCCACGGCGCTCGGAGGAAGGCTGGCGCACCTTGTGCCGCCGGGCCGATACGTCAAACTTGGCATCCCGGAGGGAATAAACGGCGTTTCCCATCCTCAGGCGCAGGCGCCCGCTTTCGGAGGTCAGGTTGAGGCGCGGGACAGGGCGGGTTTCGGATGCGGGTTCCAGGCGGAAACGCTCCGTGTTTTCCTTCACTCCCACGGCCATTCCGTCCCGGTCCCTCATGCGCAGGTTGTCCACCCGCAACAGGCCCATGATGGACGTACGGTCCGTACGGCCCTGCAGCACATCGGCCGAATTCTGCATGAGGAGGTTCAGCTTGCCGCCCCTCACGAACATGCTTCCGTAGTTGACATCCAGGGTGTCCACCAGGGCTTTGAGGGCCAGCACACGGGCGCCACCGGGCAGGTTCCTGTCTATGGTGTTGCCGCGGGTGGCCAGGTTTACTTCCAGGGAAGGGAGCAGGGCGTGGAGGCTGTCGGAAGGAAGGTCCAGAAGGATGTTCCGGCCTGTGAGGTCGCAGTTGATATCGGCTTTGCCAATCTGGGCGGCATTAAGCAGTGACAGGCGGGCCTCGGCATTCAGTTTTACGTCTATGTCGCCGGTCCCGGAGAGGCCCATATCGGCCGTAAACAGCGTTGTAAGGGAGTCCAGCCGGGCCTTGGCCGTTCCGTCAACTTGCAAGGCCGGGTCTTTTCCCAAAACGTCCCGTGCCGTTCCCGTGAGGTCTATGCGGGCTCCGGCTATATCTACCAGGAGTCTCTCTATCCTGGCGTTCACCTCCTGCAAATCGTCAGTGGTTACGCGGGTGTCCACGGCCAGGCGTCCTTTTCGGCCCAGCCCCTCATAATTGATGGTGGCGGGCGGCACCAGCAGGCGGGCGTTGAGGGCCGGGGTGAGCCCTTCCCCATAGAAGCCCTTGGCCGATGCTTCCAGGCTGATGCGGGCATCCGTATCCACCTTTTTAAGGAATTCCAGGTTGTTCCTGTACTCCTGAATCAGTTTTCCCAGCGGGCAGTCCCGGATGGCGGCCTGCAGGTCCATTTCCCATTTCCCGGGGTGTCTGACCAGGCGGCCATTACCCTCCATCTCCAGGGCCGACAGCCTTAGTTTCAAGGCATTGAGAACCACTTCCAAGGCATTGTCTTCCCTCTCCGGAACCAGGGCATCCACCTCCATGCCTATGGGAACCTGCAGGCGGCCGAAACTGCCGGTTCGAAGGCGGGTAGAGGCCTCTGCACTGGCCTTTATGTGCCGGTTCCCGGCCGAAAGGCGCAAGGATTCCAGCCTGACGGACAGGGTGTCCTGCGGCAACTGGCCGGAGATGAGCATGGAATCTATGGCAAAACGGGCGTGGACTTTTTCCAGCCTGTCCAGTTCCAGGCGGCCGTCCAGTTCCAGCCGGCGCATGGACAGCAGGGCGTGGAGGGTGTCCACGGGGTCTGTAAATACCACGACGGGCCTGTCGGAAAGGCCAATCCGGTCTATCTGGATGGGCGGAAGCGGCTTGGAGGTGGTGTCTTTGGGCTCGGAATTCAGGGGAAGGATATCCCAGTTGGCGGCCGTGGAATCGAAGTAATGGGCGAAGATGCGCGGTCTCGAAAGCTCTGCCTTGTGAATGTGGTAGGTCCCTTTGGCCAGGGCTATGTAATTGAGGGACAGGCTTAATTCCTTTGCACAGGCCAGGGTGTCCACCGGCACTTCGCGGCCGTTTCCCATGCGCAGCAGGTTGAACCTCCGGCCCACCTGGGTGTACACGCTGTCAAAGCGGGCATACCGCTCATGGGGATAGGTGATGAAAAACTCCTTGGCGTCTATGTTCAGGTATGGGAAACTCTTGATAACGTGGGCGCGAACCTCCTGGAAAGCAACGTCCCCTTCCACCAGGCCGGCCGCCACATTGTTCACGATGCCCGTGAGGACGGAGGGCCGGAGCAGTATCTGGAGGGTGACCAGCAGCACCAGGACAAGGGCCGCCAGTCCAATGAACACATTCCGTATAAGTTTCCAGACCTTCATACAGGGCTAAAAAGCATAATCCTTGACGTCCTGGGCCGATACGGGGCTTCCGCCCAGAATGAGGAGGCGCTCCACCACGTTACGCAGTTCCCGGATGTTGCCGGGCCAGGAACGCTCCTGCAAAAGGGCCAGGGCCTCCGGGGAAAACTCGCGGACGGGCTTTCCGCTCTCGGTGCAGATGCTTCCGGAGAAGTAGTTGATAAGAAGCGGGATATCGTCTTTTCTCTCGTCTAAGGCGGGGACCTTGAGCACAATCACGCTCAGGCGGTGGTACAAGTCTTCCCGGAAATTGCCCTTGACAATCTCTTCCTGGAGGTTCTTGTTGGTGGCGGCAATCACGCGCACATCCACGGTAATTTCCTTGTCTCCTCCCACGGGGGTGAGTTTCCTTTCCTGCAGCACGCGCAGCACCTTGGCCTGGGCCGCCAGCGACATGTCTCCAATCTCGTCCAGGAAGATGGTGCCGCCGTCGGCCTGCTCAAATTTACCCTTGTGGTCCCGGATGGCCGATGTGAAGGACCCCTTCTTGTGGCCGAAGAGTTCGCTGTCAATGAGTTCCGAAGGGATGGCGGCGCAGTTTACCTCCACAAAAGGCATCTGGGAGCGCTGGGACAGCTGGTAGATGCTCTGGGCCACCAGCTCCTTGCCGGAACCGTTGGGGCCGGTGATGAGCACGCTGGCCTGCGTGGGGGCCACTTTCTGGATCATATCCTTCAGGTGGCCGACGGGCTCTGAAGAGCCCACCATTTCCCGGCCGTAGATTTTCTTTTTCAGGATTTTGGTCTCTTTCACCAGGCTGGCCTTGTCCGTGGCGTTCTTGAGGGTGATGAGGATGCGGTTCAGGTCCAGCGGCTTCTCTATGAAATCGAAGGCTCCTTTCTTGATGCATTCCACCGCCGTGGTAATGTCGGCATGGCCGGAAACCATCACTACCGGTGTCTCTATGCCCTCCTCAATTACCTTGGCCAGCATTTCGGTGCCGTCCATCCCGGGCATTTTTATGTCGCAGAATATGGCGTCGTATTTTTCCCTCTCGGCCTTCTGGAGGCCCTCCTGTCCGTTTTCTGCCGTTTCCACCTGATATCCTTCCATCTCCAGGATTTCTTTCAGGGAATAGCGGATGGCCCTCTCGTCGTCTACAATCAGAATCTTCATGCGTGAATAGGTTGTTTTAGAGTCTGTTTTGAAATGATTCAATAAATTCTTTATGTTTCTTTTTGGTAAATTTTCCCACCCATAGGAACCCCTATGGCCAAAAATTTTCAAGAAAAATTTCCACAAAAATAAACTATAAATAAAAATATCAATCATTTCAAAACAGACTCTTAGATAATGCAAATATCGCAAAAATATTCTATTTTTGTAATCTTGAGAGCGCAGAAAACTATGAACAGCATTCCCGACATCATCATTGCCGTAGATGGCTTTTCTTCCACCGGTAAGAGCACTTTCGCCAAAATGGTGGCCAAGGAGTTCGGTTTCCTCTATCTGGACAGCGGCGCCATGTACCGCGGCATCACGCTGTATGCCCTGGAAGCCGGTATCATCGGGGTCGATGGCGCCATCGACGAGGCCCGCCTGAAAAGGGAAATCGGCCCCCTGGACCTTCATTTCGGCCAGGAGGGCGGCGTCACCCGCCTCTTCCTGGGAGAACGCTGCATCGAGCAGGAAATCCGCACCCTGCAGGTCTCTTCCTATGTGAGCCCCGTCAGCGCCATTCCCTTTGTGAGAGACTTTGTGGATAATCGCCTGCACGCCTTCTCGGAGGGCGGAAGGGTCATTATGGACGGCCGGGACATTGGCACCACCGTGTTCCCCCATGCCGAGGTCAAGATATTCATGATGGCCGATGACCGGGTTCGGGCGCAGCGCCGTTATGAAGAGCTGGTGGCCAAGGGGCAGAACCCTACCATAGAAGAGGTGATGACCAACCTCCGGGAAAGGGACTATATGGACTCCCACCGCGAAACCTCCCCGCTCCGGCGGGCAGAAGACGCCTATGTGATGGACAACACCCACATGACCCTCCACGAAGAACTGGTGTGGATGCTGGGCCTTCTGCAAGGCCGGTTCACCATCCTGGACAGCCCCGGCCTGTCATGTTAAGCGTAGAGATAGATCCGGGCTCCGGCTTCTGCGGAGGGGTTATCCGCGCCATTACCCGCGCAGAGGATTTCCTGTCCCGGGAAGGCCGCCTGTATTCGCTGGGCGCCATTGTCCACAACGACGCGGAACTGGGCCGCCTGCAGAAGCAGGGGCTGGTCACCGTGAACAGCCTGGAGGAGGTGCCCGAGGGGGAAACCGTGCTCATCCGGGCCCACGGGGAGCCTCCTTCCACCTATGAATCGGCCCGCTCCCGCAACCTTATGGTCATAGACTGCTCCTGCCCTGTGGTGCTGCAGCTTCAGCGCAGCATCCGGGAGGCCTATCTCCGCCTGCATCAGGACGGCCACAAGGGGCAGATCATTATCTTCGGCCGGGTGGGTCATGCAGAGGTGCTGGGCCTGCTGGGCCAGGTGGACGGGGACGCCATTGTGGTGGAAAACCGGCAGATGCTGGAGGAGGCCATGGAGAAAATGGATTTCTCGGAGCCGGTGGAGATTTTCTCCCAAACCACCAAGAGCCCCCTGGAATACGCACAAATCTGCGAGATGCTCCGCTCCCGCGGGGCTTCCCTCACCGTACACAATACCATTTGCGCCCAGGTGGCTTCCCGCCATGAGAAACTGGCCGAATTTGCCAGCACGCACGACGTCATCATCTTCGTCGCCGGCCGGTCTTCTTCCAATGGAAAGGTCCTGAGCGACCTCTGCCGCAGCGCCAATCCCAGAACGTATGTCATCGGCCGCCTGGATGAAATTAACCCGGCCTGGGTCAAAGACCGGGACCGGGTTGGAATCTGTGGCGCCACTTCTACGCCCAAATGGCTGTTGGAAGCAGTGGCCGATTATTTTACGCGCTGGCCGTAGGAACGGTCGGTGGTGTTTACGGTGATAATTTCACCCGTCTCGATGAACAGGGGAACCATGATCTTGGCACCGGTCTCCAGGGTAACTTCCTTGAGGGCGCTGGTGGAGGCGGTGTTGCCCTTCACGGCAGGCTCGGAATAGGTAACCTCCAGGGTTACGTAGGTGGGAAGTTCGCAGGTGAGGCAGCGCTCCTCGGGCTCCGTCATGAACATCATTTCCACGTGCTGGCCTTCCTTCATGAGGTCTGCGTTGTCCACAACGTCGTGGGGAAGGGTAATCTGCTCGTAGGTTTCCTCATGCATGAAGTTGAAGGCCTCGCCGTCGTCATAGAGGAACTGGTAGGGACGGCGCTCTACGGTGATGGTGTCCAGTTTGACACCGGCGGTGAAGGTGTTCTCCAGGATGCGGCCGTTCTCCAGGTTGCGCAACTTGGTCTTGACAAAGGCCGGGCCCTTGCCGGGTTTCACGTGCTGGAAGTACACAACGGCGCAGGGTTTGCCGTTGAACATGATGTACATTCCGTTCTTCAGATCAGCAGTTGTTGCCATAAATTGGTATTTTTAGTTAATCATTAGTTCTAAATAATCCACAAAATTAACTATTTGTCCTTTTTCCTGCAAATTTTCTTTCATCTTGGGCCGACAGCAGATGCCTCCGGGCAGCATAGACGCCCGTGTCTGTGTGAGCGGAAAGGACCCGCTGGCGCAGCCGGTGGGAGGGATAGGGCCGAAGGCCCGTACCGGCCCGGAGGCATACCCCGGTCTAAAGCACACTTTGAGGCCTCTGGTGCATAGACTGTGCTTTACCCCGGGGTGCTACCCCTGCCTAAAGCACACTTTTAAGTGCTCAATGAGGATTGTGTGCTTTAGAAGGCATTTCAAAACAGACTCTAAAGCCTCTTCGTACATGAATATGGCCCTTTTGGTGTACGGGACCCCCAAGGGGGGGCACCCGGAGGGGACGGGCCTAGGCCTTAGGTAACTTGACGGTGAAGCAGGCGCCGCCCAGGGCGAAGGAGCGGGAATAGGAGATGGTGCCGCCGCAGTGCTCCACAATACGTTTGCAGATGGCCAGGCCCAGGCCGCTGCCGCTGGTCTTGGTGGTGAAGTCCGGGGTGAAGATCTTGTCCTGGTTCTGTTCGGACACGCCCGGGCCGTTGTCTTCCACCACTATGTCGTAGAAGCCGTCTTCGGCGGCATTCCGGACGGCCACCAGCAGGCGTTTCCCGTCGGCCACGTCCTCCACCGCCTGGATGGCGTTGGTGATGAGGTTCACCACCACGCGGGTGAGCTGCGGACGCGGGGCCTGCACGATGGCTCCCTCCAGGCCGAAGTATTCTATGCCAAGGTCATCCCTGGAATCGAACAGGTCCACCTCCTGGCGCACCAGTGCGTCCAGATCTATCTTTTCGGCCTTCTGGTCGTACATCTTGGCGAAGGTGGAGAACTGGTCGGCCGAATCGGCCAGTAAATCTACGTGATACAGGACGGTGGAGGCCACCTCGTCAAAGCGGTCCTGCCAGGCGGGGTTGCCGCTGGCCTTCATGCGCATGAGCATCTGGAGCTGCAGCTTGATGGGCGTGAGGGGGTTCTTCAAGTCGTGCGCCACGCGGCGGGCCATATCTGTCCAGGCCTTGTCCCTTTCCACCTGCGCCAGGCGTCGGGAGCTTTCCCCCAGCACCTGCACCATGCGGTTGTAGGTTTCCACCAGCGGGGTAATCTCGTCATCTCCGTCGTACACCAAGGGCTCCAGGTGGTCCACATCGCTCACCGTCATCTTGCGGCTGAGGGCCGTGAGGGGGCGGAACAGGCGGCTCACCATGAGGAAGGTGATGAAGCGGGAGATAAGCAGCAGCAGCAGGAAGATGGTGATAACCGAGGCGACGTGCAGGATTACCTCGCTTTCAAAGTCCTGGGACAGGTCTGTGAAGGGGGAGGACACGATGGCCACCATATTGCCGCGGCTGTTGAACACGGGTGCGTACAGGGCATAATAACCGCGGCGGCTCACCCGCTCCTTCTGCATGTAGAAGCGCTTGTGGGCATAGATGATATTGTAGTAGGCGTTGTTGTCAAGGCGCTGGCCCAGAATCATGCGGTCGTACACCTCGGGGGTGGTGCTCATGACCACGCGGCCGGTTGCATCAAAGAGGGTGATGTCGCAGCGGAGGTTGTTGCCCACCCCCTCCACGGAGGCCAGGGTTTGGGTGGTGGTGAGCTGCTGCGTATTCTCCACCTGCCGCAGGTGTTCCTGCAGCATGCCCTGCAGGGTATTGATGCGCGAGGTCATGACGCTGTTCATGTCCGAGTTGTTGCGCTTGTACACGAACCACACGCTGAATACGGTCATGGCCACCAGCGTCACCAGCAGGGAAGTGTACACCACCAGGCTAATCCGGTTCTGGAAATAGCGGCGGCCTCCGGAATTGCGTTTTCTCCAGGAAATCCAGGTGAGAAGGCTGAAGGCCAGGATGGAGAAGAGGAAGGTCTCCACCACATAGTACAGCCATTCCGTGTGGTGACGGGAGATGACCACCACCTCTTCGTCGGAAACGTTGCGGACAAAATGGCACCAGCCTTCCAGGTCCACGTAGCCGTTGGAATGTTGTTCCGCCAGTTGGCGCAGACGGCCCGAATACACGGTGGGGAAGGCATAGGAGCCTTTGTACTGAACCAGTTTGTCCGTATTGTACTTGGCCCAGGAATAGACGGAGGGCAGGGACACGCGGCCCGGATCCGAGATGCCCAGGAGCCTGAGGTAGCCCCTGTCTTCCCGGTTGTGCTTGGATTCTACGCTAACCAGGACCAGGCGGGAGCCGTACTTCTCCATATAATAAGAGAAGAGGCCGGTATAGGAGGTGCGTCCTTCTCCCAGGCTGGTATAGAAGAAGTGGGAATTGTCTCCCAGGCGAGTGCCGCTGCGGATGCGCTCCTGGTACACCGTTCCTACGCTCACATCGGCCCCGGGGATGACCACGGTGATGTCGTAATCCTGGGATATGCGGCTCATGAAGGCGCTGGTGAGGCGGCTGCGGATGATGTCGGCACTGCCGTCCAGGGTGGACAGGGCGCCTATCATAGGGTCGCTGGCTATGGCGTTTTCCACGCTGCGAAGCTGGATTTCCAGGGCTATGTCGCGGTCCATGGCCAGGCGGGCGGCCCATACGTCAATGCGCATCTGCTCTTTGCTGAAACCCAGGGTGGAGGAGGCCACTACAAAGTACACGCCGATGCATACCGCATACAGCAGGCGGCCCATGGGCGTGAAAATGTCGTACCGCATGCCCAGAAGCTCGTGGGCAAAGGGAGACAGCATTTGCAGAAGCACCGGCAGGGTAATGGACAGCGCCAGGAAAGAGATGTACACCACGGCCGTGAAGCCGTTGACGAGGAACACTTTATACAGTTCCAGATTGATGCTGGAATTGATGAGGATGCTTTTGAACGTGAGGTGCAGATAAGTGCCGATGGCAAAGAAAAGCACCAGCAGAAGGCCCGCCAGAACCCACTCCAGGGCCTTGGAATGGAGGCGGTGGAGCTGCTTGAGGAGGGTCCACCGCACCAGGAAAAGGTCCATGACCACCAGGTTGATGCCCAGGTTCACCAGGATGACGGCGCCCAGCGAGTAGAGGATGGGGCCGTCGGCATACAGCAGGGGAGAGAAGAGCTGCGTATTTTGGAAAAGATGCGGCCCCCTCAGGTACAGCCAGGCCAGCACGGCCATCTGGCACAGGAGGACGCCTGCCAGCCAGGGAAGGGTGGGATGGGCGCTCAATAGCAGGATGAGGCCGGCAAACAGCAGGCCGATGGCAATCCACAGCAGGGCGCTGTGCGTGCCGGAAGGTTCGGCCAGGGTTTCATCCGTGAGGAGGAAAAGGGGCTCCCCGTTCACGCTCACCGGCGCTCCCGCACCCGCGGACAGGGGACGGACGCTGTATCTTTCGTTGACA
Organism: uncultured Bacteroidales bacterium; assembly: GCA_905235535.1. GTDB lineage: Bacteria > Bacteroidota > Bacteroidia > Bacteroidales > UBA932 > Cryptobacteroides. The sequence goes on along the minus strand of CAJOLS010000004.1, from coordinate 30,746 downwards.
CGGAAATGGTGGTTGACCCCGGTGGGAGTGGAGGAACTGAGCTCGTTCACAATCTCCAGGCCGGCCACCACCTTGCAGGCGTCGTCTCCCACGGCCTTCACCAGATACCATTTGGGCCCGTAATTGACAAAGGAAGGCTGGGCCGATGTTTCCCCGAGCGGCGAAGAGAGCGAACTGCGGGAGTCCCCCAGCCTCTGCACCAGCGTGCGGAGGTGGATGTCGTCATTGCGCAAGGGGAACTGGTTCACCCAGCTTTGCAGGGAATCGTCAAAATAGCGGTACACCACCATGTCTTCCGGCAGGTCCTGCAAGTCCAGCCAGGCCGACGGGTCTCCCTCCAGCGCCTGCCCTATATAAGTATCCAGCAGGTTCATGCGGTTTTCCACCTTCCGGCTCATCTCCCGGGCGGCGGAGGTGACGTCGGACCTTCCGGTGCCCACCAGGGCCGATATGGCATACAGAATCCCGGCGGCCGCCATCAGCGCCACCGCCCACCACTGCCGTATGAGCCGTTTCCTATTCATGATGATAGGGTTCTCCCTTCAGGATGGTGAAAGCCCGGTACAGCTGCTCCGCAAAAATCGTGCGAACCATCTGGTGGGAAAAAGTCATGCGGGAGAGGGAAATCCGTTCGCAGGAGCGGTTGTACACGGCGTCAGAAAAGCCGTAGGCCCCGCCAATCACAAACACCAGACTCTTGGCCCCGCGGGAGAGGAGTTTCTGGAGATGTTCTGCAAATTCCAGCGAACGGAATTCGTGGCCATGCTCGTCCAGCAGCACCAGGAGCTCCTGCGGCCCCGTGAGTTTGAGGATGAGCTCCCCCTCCTTTTCCTTGATCTGGGCCTGGGTAAGGGCCGATACTTTCTTGAGCTCGGGAATCTCCACCACGGAAAAGGGGATATAGTGCTTGAGCCGGGAGGCGTATAATTCCAGGCCTTCCCGGACCCACGGGACGTCCGTCTTTCCTACTGTGATGAGTTTGATTTCCATACCAGCACAAATGTAACGATTCGGCGCGGAATTTGCAAGTAAGCAGGCCGATGAACCATTTTCTGCATACGGTTTGTGCGGCGTTTGCGCTGCTGTTGTGCCTGGAGGCCGGTGCCCAGTCCCAGTTTATGACCAGTACCAGCACCCGCACCCAGCCCCAGGGAGAGTTTTCCGTCTTCTCTTCCATCACCAAATACCTGGCTGCAGGGGACGAGGTGGCCCTTTCCAGCTGGTTTGCAGACAATCTGGACGTCACCGTCCTTTCCACCTCCCGCAACTGTTCCAAGAAACAGGCCCGCGAAATCCTGCGCAGTTTCTTCGCTTCCAACACCCCGCGCTCCTTCCAGGTGTCCCACCGGGCTTCGGAGGCCAACAAGAAATACCTCATCGGCCTTCTGAATGCCGGAGGAGAGCTGTTCCAGGTAACCATCTATGCCACTTCCACCGGGCAGGAAACCTACCGGATCCAGCAGCTCAGCATTTCCCGCCAGACGGCGGCGTTTTAGAGTCTGTTTTGAAATGATTGATATTTTTATTTATAGTTTATTTTGTGGAAATTTTTCTTGGAAATTTTTGGCCACAGGGGTTCCTATGGGTGAAAATTTTTGAGGAAAATTTACCAAAAAGAAACATAAAGAATTTATTGAATCATTTCAAAACAGACTCTTAATCTCTTAAAAATTGGGATAGAGGGCGTTCCCTTCGCGGGTGACGGCCAGGCATTCCATTTCTACCAGCCAGGAAGGCCGGCAAACCGGACCTTGCACGTAAACGATGGGAATGTTGGGGCAGGAGGCCTGCACAAGGGCTTTGACGCATTCGTAGTCCGAGAAGTCCCTCAGATAGACTATGCCCATGGCCAGGTCTTTCAGGCCCGCACCGGCCTCTTCCAGCAGGGCCGATATGTTCTCCAGCATGCGGCCTGTCTGGAGGGCCACGTTTCCCTGATGCAGGACTTCTCCCCTGGCATCTATGCTGGCCGTTCCGCTGATGAAGATGTGGCGGCGGTCTCCGTAGGTGACGCAGGAGCCGCGCTCGAAGGTGACCCCGTAGTCCCAGGTGGGGCTCAGATGGTCCAGGGCGTACAAATAGGACAGTTGCCCTTCCTGCAGGCCGCCCACGCTGTAGGCGTCCATTTCCACCAGGTTTTTCCAGTCCGGGTGGCGGCCTTCGATGCCGGTGCTGGCAATATAGTGGGTGTTGGCCGTAAGGCCTGTCTCGTTGAAATAATCCTTTCTTCCGACCACCGCGCCGGCATAATTGCAGTCCACATCCCGCACGAAAATCCAGGTGCGGACGGTATTGTTGGCAACGGAGAGGGGTTTCAGGCTCTTTTCCAGCTCTTTGAAGACGCCGTACATCTGCTCGCGGGAACCGGCGCCGGGGGCCGTGAGGGACCCGGTCCAGTGATGGGTGTAGCCGCCGTGCGAAGGGAACCCCCCGGAGCAGTCCATGGGGGAGGTACAGTAGAGCCAGAGGGCTATCTTGCTCCTGTCTAACGGGGCCTGCTGCACTACGGAAGTGGGGACGGCAGGAAGTTCCTGCAGGGCTTTTTCCAGCAGGGAAATCTGATTGGTGGCATCACTGAGGAAAAAGCGGAGGAAGTGGACGGTCTTTCCTGCGGACAGCTCCTGTGCCGCCTGCAGTACGTCCTGCAACTGTTCCTGGAAACCCAGTGACGGGCGGGTCACTGTAACTATAGCATGATATTCGGTAACCGCTCCTTCCTGGAAGGAAAAAGTTCTGTTTTGCGTGTTCATTTCCAAGGCACGAAGTTACGCATTTTTTCCGGGATTTCATTATATTTGCAACTAAACTGAGCATTAGTAAGGATGCCATAATAAACATCAATAAGGATGTCAAAATCACAGAAATGGATAGCAGGGGGCATGACGGTATTTATGGGTATCGTTTTGTATGCCTTCTTTGCTTTGAAATATCCCTATCACCTTCATTTCCAGGAGCAGTACCAGCTGTTTGAATCTACCTGGTCCTATTTTGCCAAGGTGGCCTGGCTGCCGGGCGGCCTCTCAGACTGGATGGGCCGTCTGGTGACGCAGTTTTTCTACTATGCTCCCCTGGGAGCCTTCCTTGTGCCGGTGCTTCTGCTTGGCATCCAACTCCTCACCTTTGCCATCGGCCCGGAAAAGAATCTCTTTTCCTATGCAGTCAGTTTTGTGCCTTCTTTCCTTCTGGCGGCCTTCTTCTGTGACGAGAATGCCCTGGTGGGAGGCGCTGTGGCCCTCCTTCTTGCCCTGGCGGGCGTTGCGCTTTCGCAGTTTGTGAGAAGAAACGGGCCCCGGCATATCCTGGAGGCCGTGCTGGTTCCGCTTCTATACTGGGCCTGCGGCGGCATTGCGGTGGTTTTCATTTTGGTTACGGCCATCCGGGAAGGGAAGAGGCCGGGGGCAAAGGCTGTCCCGGTCCTTACGGCCATGGTGGTGCTGGCGGTCCTCTGCCCCCTGGCGGCCCGCCATATTTACCCCTATCCCCTGGAGCGCCTTGCCTTCGGCATCCATTACTTCCGTTATCACAATCTGGTTCCGGCCTTGCTGTGGCTGTCGGCCCTTTCCGTTGTTCTGGCCGCCGCGCTTTCCAGCTTCCGGCTTTTCCGGAAAAACTGGCTTCCCGGCCTGGGCGCCTGGGTGCTGGCATTGGCCTTCGGCATTCTGCTGGTGCTCCGGACGGCCGATTTTTCCAAGGAAGAATGGATGCGCTACGATTTCATGGTGCGCATGGAAATGTGGAACCGCATCATGATGAGTGCCGACAGGCACAACCCCGACAGCCCCAAGACGGTTTCCTGCCTCAACCTGGCCCTGGCCATGACAGGCCGTATGCCGGACAGCCAGTTCTCCTATTTCCAAAACGGCCCGGAAGGCCTTCTTCCCAGTTTTGTGGGAGACTATACCAATCCGGTTTCCACCGGTGAAATCTACTGGCATCTGGGCATGGTCAATACCGCCCAGCGCTATGCTTTTGAGGCCCAGGAGGCCATCCCGGACTTCCAGAAGAGCGCCCGCTGCTACAAGCGCCTGGCAGAGACCAACATAGTTAACGGGGACTGGCCCATTGCCCGCAAGTACCTGAGAGCCCTGCAGCATGCACGGTTTTATAAGAAGTGGGCTGGTGAAACCCTGGCCCTGCTGGATTCCGGAGACATCTTCGAGCGCAGGCCGGAACTGGGGAAAGCCCGTGATTTCCGCCTCACAGAGCACGATTTCATGTTCAGCGAAACGGAAATGGACTCCATGCTGGGCCTTCTGCATGTGGAGCATCCCTCCAACTCCATAGCCCTGGATTACCTGATGGCCTGGACCCTCCTGAGGAAAGACCTGGACCGTTTTGTGGAGTTTATTTCACTGGTGAATGCCCCTGTCATGCCCAAGGCGTACCAGGAAGCCCTCCTGCTCCGCTGGGTACACACCCACGAAGATTTCAACGGCCTTCCGCCCTATCTGTCCCCGGTGTTTGCCCAGCGTATCACGCGCTTCATAGCCGACTACCAGGCCCGCAAGCCCGAGGCCCAGATGCGCAAGGAATACGGAGACACCTATTGGTTCTACTATTATTACAGATATCGCTCCTGATGAAGAGAACACCCCTTCTGCTGGCCCTGCTTCTGGCAGCCTGCAGCCCCAAAGTCCATGACGCCGCTTCTTCGGAGGCGCTTCCGGCCATCTATCCGGACTATGTTGGCGTAACCATACCGGCCAGCATCGCCCCCCTGGATTTCCAGCTGGAAGGGGCCGATGCCCTGGATGTCCGGATCACCGCCCCGGACGGGACGCAGCTTCGCAGCTATGGAAACGCCTATACCTGTTTCCCGGAAAAGAAATGGGCCCGCTTGCTGGAAAAGAGCGTGGGAGATTCCCTGCAAGTTTCGGTCTCCGGCCTCCAGGGGGACAAGTGGACCACCTACAGGAGTTTCGGTATTTTCGTTTCCCCGGACGCCATAGACTACGGCCTGACATACCGTTTGCTGGAGCCCGGTTATGAAATTTACAGCCACATGGGCATTTATGAGCGGGAGCTGTCCTCTTTCAGGCAGCGGGCCCTGCTGGAAAACACCCAGTTTGACGGTTGCGTCAACTGCCACGCCTCCATGCGGGGAAAACCGGAAGATTTTTCCCTCCACATCCGCGGCGCCCACGGGGCCACGCTCCTGAGCCTGGACGGGGAACTGAATGCCTACGAAACCAGGACAGATTCCACCCTGGGCTTCTGCGTATATCCCTACTGGCATCCTTCCGGCCGGTACATTGCCTATTCCACCAACAACACCCGCCAGGGCTTCCACGTACAGCCGGACAAAATCATCGAAGTCTTCGACCTGGCTTCGGACCTCCAGATTTACGATGTACAGAAGAACCAGCTGATATCGGCCCCCCAGGTAAAGCAGGAGGGCCTCTGGGAAACCTTTCCGGTATTTTCGGCCGATGGAAAAACCCTCTATTTCACCCGGGCGGCGCAGATTAGCATTCCCTCCGAACTGCCTCTGTCGCACTATAACCTGATGAAGGTAAGCTTCGACCCCGAAACCGGCACCATCGGAGAGGATGTGGAAACGGTCATCGATGCGCACGCCATGGGAAAGAGCATCACCTTCCCCAGGCCTTCCTACGACGGAAAATACCTGATGTACACCCTTTGCGACTACGGTACTTTCTCCATCTGGCACCACGAGTCGGACCTGTGGCTGCTGGATTTGGAAACCGGGCAGACGCGCTCCATTCAAGAGGTGAACAGCGCTGATACGGACAGTTACCACAACTGGAGCACCAACAGCCGCTGGTTTGTCTTCTCCAGCCGCCGGGACACGGGCTCCTACACCCGCCTGTACATTGCCCATTTCGGGGAGGACGGCCAGGCGGGAAAGCCCTTCATGCTGCCCCAGCGCAACCCGGCCGCCTATTATGAGGACTTGTTCTATTCCTACAATGTCCCGGATTTCGTAACCGGACCGGTGCCCCTGGACAGAATACGCGCCCAGAAGGCCGTCAATGCTTCTGAGCGCGTTCCGTTTGGTTTCCGCCGGTCCCGTTAATTCTTTACGGGCGCAGAATTGTAAACGCTTTCCAGCGTATAGGCGGCGTCCTTGTTGGTGGCCGCTTTCACTATGCGTCCCACCAGCTCTTTGGCCGTGTCGTCCAGAAGCTGGCCGGTCCCGTGGTCGATGTAGCCGTGCGTTTCGGAACCGGATCCGGAGACTCCGTTGTCCCAAAGGTACATGGGCAGCAGGTGGTCTGCGGCGGCCTTGCAGAAGTATTCGATATAGTACATCTGGTAGGGAAGGTCCTCCTCTTTGTGGCGGGAGCAGCCGAATTCGCCGATGTACACGGGAATATCCTTATCCAGGTAGGCGGCCTTGAGGTTGTCAAAGACATCGACTACATTCTTCTCGTCCTGGTCGCTGCAGCGTTTGGCCGGGTCGGCCGTGTGTCCCCACTGCTCCACCAGGGGATTGCTCAGGGTATAGTTGTACGGATCGTAGTCGTGGACGGCCACGATGAGGCGGTTGGCACTGGTATAGTCTTCGGGAAGTACCAGGCCGGCCATGGTGAACTGGGGATTGGCGGCATAGCCGGGTATGCCCAGCCAGCGGGTGGCGTTGTTGCCTCCGGTGGCACGCACGGCATCCACGAACACCTGGTTCCAGCTGTTGAGGATGTCGTACTGTCTCTTGGGATCGGCCATGAAGGCTGCGCTCCAGCCCCATCCCCCGTCCTGGATTTCGTTGAAGGATTCCATTACCAGCCATTCGCCTTTGTCCTGGAAGCGCCGGGCAATCTGGGTCCAGACACTGAAAATCTGGTCCTTGGTTTTCTCGGAGGCCTTGTTGATGTCCAGCCAGTAGCTTTCGTCGTGGTGGGTGTTCACAATGGCCACCAGGCCGGCTTTCTCGGCATAGCCCACAATCTCTTCCACGCGGGAGATCCATTTTTCGTCCAGGCGGTAGGCGGGAGCTTCTCCTACGTGGCCCTGCCAGGTGACGCAGATGCGAACGGCCTTGAATCCGGCGGCCTTTACCCCATCCAGGGTGGCTTGCGTGGCTTTGGCGTTGCCCCAGGCGGTCTCAGAGGCCACGTCGTTGGAAATGGCGTCCATGTGGTTGCCCATGTTCCAGCCGGGGGCCATAGCCTCGAAGACCAGCTCCGGAGACAGGGCTGTGGCGGTGGCCGTCCCGGGTTTCTGATAAGCCTCCAGGGAAAGGGGAATGGAGAGTTTTTGGGTGCCGCAGGTGACGGTGAGCGTTCCGCTCTGGGCCGATGCTTTCCGGTTGGCGGGAGCTGCTACAGTGATGGCCGTGGTTTTGTCGGAGCCTATGGTGCCCGCCTGCACCAGGCACCAGCTGGCATCGGTGCTGGCCGAGGGCTGCGTGGAGGAAGTGACAGTGATCACGGTTTCCCCTCCAAAGCGGTCGAAGGAAACGCTGGTCTTATCGGCCGTCAGCTCCACCTCGGCCACCTTCTGCATCACGGCCACCATCAAGCTCTGCTTGTCTCCGATAACACGGATGTAGGCAGTTCTTTCGGTGGTCCCGGTGTTCTCCTGGGCCGTAACCTTGATACTGAAGTTGTTGCCGGAATAAGTGCCTTCCGACAGGCTCACCCAGGCATCCTGGCAGCTCACCGTGGGCTGGATGCCGCTGGTAAGCGTCAGTTGCTGGCTTCCGCCTTCCGCTCCAAACACCAGTTCGGCGGGTTGGGCGGTGAGTTTGACGGGTGTTACATCCGTCTCTGTGTTCTTGCCGCAGGCAGGAAAGATGAAATCAAGGGCTGCAGCGATAGCAAGGATTTTAATTCTCATAGTCTAAAATATTATCAATCAAATGGTTCAGAAGGAGTATCTTTCCATAATCGGCCCACCTGTCCTACGTCAAAACTCACCGGGGCGTCGCCCAGGTCCGGAACATTGAACGAGCGAAGCATGTTGTCGTAGAAGTGCGGGTCTTTCTGCGGGAGCAGGAAGGGCTTTCCGCAGGTTCCGTCGGGGGAGACATGGCTGAAATAGGGCTTGCCGAACATGCCGTCCCCCCTCTTGGAGGCAAAGGCAAACCACCTGGAGTTGGAGGACCAGCTGTGATAGGTGTCCGACTTGTCTGCATTCACGGCATCCAGGGTAAGGATTTCTCCGGTTTGCAGGTTCAGCATCCGCAGGTCGCATTCCGGGTGGTTGATGGGGAAGGTGCCATAATCGGCCAGGGTGAAAAGCAGCCAGCGTCCGTCCGGGGAAGCCTTGGGATGGCAGACGGAACCGGCGTTGGCATGGGCGCTCCAGAGGGTGTCGGCCAATGCCCCCAGGCTGCCGGTCTGGGCATCGAAGGGAACGCGGACCAGGGAATAGTGCATCTGCTCCACCTGGGCCGGCAATTGTCTGGCCGGGGCGGCGCAGTAATAGACGTAGTTTCCGTCGGCCGAAAACACCGGGAAGGTCTCGAAGACATCTTTCCGGGCCGAGGCGGGGAAGGTGAGCATGCGGTTGTTGTCAAAATCGGCCACGCAGAGGTCGGAAGCGGTGTCGAAGACTTCCATCCGCTTTCCCCTGAAGGAATGGATGCCCGGCACGATGATATTGGTGGAGAACACTCCGAAGCGTCCGGCGGGATGGATTTCCCCATAGACGGTGGGGGAAATCATGCTGGAATCCTTGAGGGTGAGCTTCCTCAGGCTGCCGTTCCGGTTGAGGATGGCGCCTCCGTTTTTCCCGCGGATATAGAACATGGAGAGGTCTCCCCGGGCCTGGCTGTGGATGTGGCAGTTCATGCAGTTGTTGGCCGTATGGCTCCAGTCGGAAAGGAGGCGGGTTTGGAAAGATTCCAGATTCCGTTCCACTATTTCCAAATCGTCCCACACCTCAAAACCGGGTTCGATGAGCCGGTAGGTGAGGCAGGGGTCAATAGGGTCTTCGCTGACGTGGATAACCCAGGTGAAGGATTCCTGCCTGCCGCCAGCAAGGTAAGAAGACTCTACGCGGATATCCGTATGGGCCGACAGCAGCCGGGCCCAGTCTTTTTCCCTCCAGCAAACCTCCCGCCCTTTCTGCCGGAAGCTGTGCTCCCCGGCCGTAAAGGTGGTCACAAAGTGCTTTCCTTCGGGTTCCGTATAATAGAAATTGAGCGGGGCAATGTTGCAGGGGATGGTTACGTCGCAGTATTCGGGGAAAATGAATCCGGTCCTGTCGGTTTCCCCGCCCACAGGGCGCACGTCCGTTTTCCCTCCGCATCCGGAGAGAAGCAGCAGGACACCCAGCAAAATGCCTGTGAACTCAACTCTTTTCTTTTCTGGCTGCATAATAGAAATAATACCAATAGGTTTTCCCGAATTCTCCCACGATGTTTTGGGAAGAGCCCTTGTCCCGCTGGTAAATGGAGACAAAGCGGTTGAAGCGGCGGACGGTTTCTTCCCGGATGTTGTAGTGCCGGAAGTTCTCCTCGTTCATCCCTCCCTTGGCAGTCAGGAAAATGAGCATGGCTTCCTCGTACAGGTGGGAAGAGGTGAGGGAAGGGGCATAATCCGCCACAAAGGCATCCAGGTTCTTGGTTAGGAGGTCGAAACACAGCAGATAGTCCAGCGCCATCTTGTTGGACGGGTTGGAGTTCAGGAGCACCCGCAGGGTGAGCTGGGTCTGGTCCATTCCGTGCACCAGGTCAAAGCGGGGCAGCAGGGCGCGCTTGCGCTCTATCCTTTCCCGGTATTCCGGGCTCCAGTTGGTCTCCGGAAAGCGTTCCAGGGCCCATTTCCTGTCGGCCGGGGAGTTGGCCAGCATCCTCAGGTACTTGGAGGCGGTCTCGTAATTCCCCGTAACCAGGTTGGTCTCCGCCAGCCTTTTCAGGTAACGGGAACCGTTGTGGGCCGGGGAGAACAGCATGCCCAGCATGGCGTCCCTTTCGGCCATGGACATTTCTCCCAGGGCAAACCACACGTCGCTGGCGCAGGCTATTACAAAGGGCTGGGACTTTTCTCCCACGGGGAGGAAGAGCCCGCGCTCGAAGGGCTGGTAGTAGTCCATCAGGCGGTCGGCCAGCTGGCCCTTCATGGCATTGGCCAAATTGTAGTAATAGGTGCCCACTTCCGATTTCCGGTCCTTGGCGGCTATCCTGGCCACGGCTTCCCAGTTTTCGCGGGAGGCTTCTACGGCCAGTCCCATGGCCACCTCGGAAATTTCGCTGGGGTGCCCCCAGGTTTCCCGGGCCTGGACCAGGTTTACGCCGTTGATGCGGGCATATTCCCTGAAATAGGGATAGCGGAGAAGAAAATAGACCTGGCTTCCCCCGGCCACCAGCAGCAGCGTGGCCAGCGAAATGCCTATAATCCATTTTACTTTTTTTCCCGGCATAATTTAATCCGTAGGTGCGGGATAGAGATTCATCAGGAACTCTCCCAGGGAGCTGTCCTCTCCCAGAGCACGGGCCATGGCGCGGGTGCGCTCCTTGTAGGCGGCCCGCAGGGAGTCCAGTTCCTCCCGGTGTCCGGCACGGCGCAGCATGTTATCTTGCTGGTTAACCTGCAAGGTGAGCTCCTTCCAGACCTGGAGGCTGTCGTTCTGGGGCGTTCCGCCGCCGGTGCTGTTGGGACCGATGGTGACGTAAATGTCCCCGGGTTCTGTTACCACCAGCAGGCTCTGCCCTTTGTCCCGGTGATACTTGTCAATCCGGAGTTCGCACATCCGGTGTTCTTTCCCGGAGAAGGCGAATTCGTAGTTGCGGATATAGACCGAATCCACGTTCCAAGGCTCTTCGTGCCCTACGGGAACCAGGAAAATCTGAACGCCTTCCAGGTCTTTGGAAGAGATTCGTCCGTGGATGCGGTATTCTTGCGATTTGTCTGTGCAGGCGCACAGAAGCAGGCCCGCGAGGGCTATGGTCCATATTTTCTTCATGGTTTTACGCTTGCTTGCACGCGCTCGTCGGAGAATACTTCCCTGTAAACGCCGCGGGTGTCGAACTGCACCTTTTCCCGGGTGAAGTCCGGGACGTTGAACGAGTAGAGCGTGTTATGATAATATTTGCGGGGATTCTTCTGGGGAAGGACGAACGGCTTGGTACAGTGCCCCTGCGGGTCGATGGAGGAGAAGTACACCTGCACGTAGAGTCCGTCGTCCCGGCGGCTGCAAAACAGGAACCAGCCGCTGTTGGAGCTCCATGAATGGAAACTCTCGGAGAAGGGGCTGTTCACCTCTTCCAAAGGCCGGGTCTCTCCGGTCTCCAGGTCCATCAGCCAGAGGTCTGCTTCCTTATGGTCTATGGGGAATACACTGAAGTCGGCGAGATTGTACATCAGCCAGCGGCCATCGTAGGAAGGGCGCGGGAACGTCACGCTGTGCCCCTCCCCGCTGGCGGGAAGGACCGTCTCTATTGTCCCAATCCTGCCGGTCTCGGGATTGAAACTGGCCCGCATCAGGTCGTAGCGAATCAGTTCGGTTTCTGCCGGCACCGTATGGGCCTCAGACCGTCCGAAGTACAGGGTCAGGCCGTCGGGCGTGAATACGGGCGAGGTTTCGAAGTACTCCTTTGTGTTGAGCCGGGGATCCACGATGAGGGAATGGTCCTTCATATCCATGATTACGATGTCGGAGGCAAGGTCGAATACTTCTATGACGCGCTCGTCGCCTGTCCAGAATGACTGGCGTACGGGATTGATGGACCCGGCCAGCCATCGTCCGCCCGGATGCCAGTAGCAATAGGCCATATTGCCGATGGTGCTGTCGGTCTTGGTGGTGACCCATTCCCGCATGCCGTCCTGCTGGATGAGGGTGGCGCCATGCTGTCCCCGGAGGTGGAAGAGGAACTGGGACGGACGGGCGGCGTTGGGGGTGTGGCAGCCCACGCACTGCCCCGGAGTGAGGGTGCTCTCAATAATGGGCTCTTCCCGGAAACTGTGCAAATCTCTCTGGTACAGGCCGATGCGGCTGTAGGTGGTATATCCCGGAGCAATCTTCCGGTAGGTGATGCCGTAGTCGGATAGTGGGACCTCGCTGACGTACATGATGAAGTCGCGCCATTGGGTCCACTGCCCGTTCCTTCGGCCCAGGACCGTGAACAGGAGGGTTCCGCCGGCATTCTGTTCCGTAAGGCGGCGCCACTTCTTCTTGGGGAAGTCTGCCCAGCCGCCCCGTGCGGTCAATTCGCCGCCCCGGCTGCCGGTCACTTTGACATAGACTTTGTCATATTCTTCCGGGAGGTTGAAATTCATGGGAGCGATGTCCACGGGAATGGTGACGCCGATGTAATCAGGATAAATCTCCGGCAGGGTTTCCACGTAGGTGGTTTTTCCTTTGCAGGCGGCAAGCAGCAGCAGGCCGGCAAGGGCGGGGAGCCATCGTCTCATGGTTGCACCTCCTTCTTTTTCAGCCTTTGCCATGCGGTATAATACTCTGCTGCCATGAAGTTGTTCTTGTTCTGGTTATAGAGGATTCCCATCATCAGGTCCAGACCGTCGTAAACGGTGATGAAGTCATCCCGGAAACGGACCTGGCGGATGTATCCGTAAACCGGATCGGCCGACACCAGGGCGTCGTTCCGGATTAGTGCCTTCTTCTCCATGGCCCAGCGCCGATAGAACAAACTGTGTGCCAGCAGGTCCAGGTATTTTTCGGCGGGGCCGTACCATCCGTTGGCGATGTTGCAGTCGGCCATGCCGGAGAGGAAGCGTCCGCTTTTGCGTCCGTTCTGGATGGACTCCTGCAGGTCGAAGTAATATTGAAGGGTGATGTTGGGCATGCCCATCATCCAGAGCAGCCGCGCACTGGTGATGTCGGAGAGGTTGTCCCGGATGCTGGGCAGGACCAGTCCGGCAGTGCCGCACTGATAAAAATCGTCCATCCTGGAGAGTAGCTGTCCGTTCATGAAAAGGCAGAAATTCACGGAACAGGCACTCACCTGGTTGCGCGGCTGGTATTTCTGGGCCCTCTTGAGCACATCGGTATAGCGCTCGTGCCGGATAAGGTAATCGTAGGCAAGTGTCTCGAAGGTGTCCCGGTCGTAGGTGGTCCGCACCCCGGCAAACGTTCCTGCAGCCAGGACAAGCGTCGTCAGCAATCCGGCAAGGACGGGACGGCGCACGCGCAGGCCGTATCCGCAGACCAGGATGCAGAAGACGCAGACCAGGGGAATGACAACCTGCAGGGCCGGAAGGGTCTCCACCAACCGGTAGTAGTTAATCCCGAACCAGGCCTCCTTCGGGGGGTACTGTGGAGAAAGCAGCCGATGTCCAGCCTGGAAGACCAGAGCGGTGTAGAGCAGAAATCCCCACTCCCGGATGCTCCTCCAATGGGTCAGGACGGTGACCAGGACCGGAACGGCAATGACGGCACCAGTCAGCCACCAGCCCAAGGGGATGAGCCACAGCAAATGCCAGCCCGCCCCGGTAAACAGGGGGCATAACGCAATGGAGAGAAGAAGTGCCGAGGGAAAACTGACCAGAACCTCCACGTCCCCCATATACACCAGCATCAGCAGGGAGGGGATGAAGGTGAGAATATAGGCACTTCGTTCTCCGGCCCGGCCGGCGCTGCGGGCCGCCCACCAGAGTGAGCGTTGCAGCAGGATGGCCAAAAGGGCCATGACGAGGGCACCGCCCCAGCTGTAATAGAAAAATTGTACCAGGAATTCCGACAGATAATCGGCCAGTCCGCCCGGCAGGGAGAGGCGCTCTCCCAGATAATCCCACGTGAACAGGAAGAGCTGGTTCTGCTCCTGATACGACAGGGCCTGCGGATAACAGAGCAGCCAAAACAGGAACACAGCTGCGCCCAGCAGCAAGGTCAGGACAATCCGGTAGTTTTTTTCCATCAGGAACATTTTTAGAAAAAGAAGGCTGACCAAAAGTCATTCTGAGGCAGGTTTACCTGCCGGGGAATCTACTTTTTGGTCAGCCTCTTGAATAAAGCGCAGGATTACTTCACGGGTTGGAATCTCCACCAGGTGCACTCGCCCCAGCTCCATGCCGTCTGTCCGTTGGGAACAATCAGGGTCATGAGCGTTCCGTCCAGATAGACAATCTCATACTCGGAGGCAATGTTGCCGTCCGAATTGATGATGAAGGGGAAGAGGATACCGGAATCAGCGCCGGTTGTGAGGGTACCCATCGGGTAGCCCGTGGTGCTGAAATCGAAGTTATCCACGGAATACGCGGAGGACTTGATCTTGGAGCCGCTCTCGTCATAGGAGGTAACCGTGCCGTTGATGCTGTCGAAGACCATGTAGGCATCGCTGCTGCCATAACCGTAGGCGTTGCCGCCTGCATGCTGTTTCTGTTCGGTCTCCAGATCTTCGGGGACGCAACCCCACCATTTGCCGGGAATTTCGCCGGCAGCGAGGTTGGCGCCATGGCCGGGATCTCCGATGTAGCCGGCGTTGCCCCAGGTGGCTCCGTCAATCGCATTCCAGGTCCAGGCACGCTCGCCGTCGCCTGCAAGGGCGGCATCGGCATCGGAAGCGTTCTTGAAACGCCACCAGGTGCATTCCGACCAACTCCAGGTGCCGTTCCCGTTGGCGCAGACCAGAGAGAGCATATTGGGATCTACATAGACTACGTCGAACTCGTTGGCACGCTGGCCGCCGGTGTTGATGATAAACGGCATCAGGATGGGAGCGTCCGTGGTGACGAGGGTGCCGTAGTGGTAGCCGTCAGAGCCTTCGGGATCATAGTTCTTCAGCTGGTAACTGCCCTTGGCAATCACCTGCCCGTCAGCAGTGTAGGAGATGCAGTCCCCGTCCTCGTTGAAGATCATGTAGGCATTGGGATCTCCGTAACCGTAAACGATACCGCCGGTGTGGTCAATCTGCTCGGTTTCCAAATCTTCGGGCGGGCAGCCCCACCACTTGCCGGGGATTTCACCGGCAGCCACATTGGCGCCGTGGCCGGCATCGCCGATGTAACCGGCATTGCCCCAGCAAGCTCCGTCAATGGTGTACCACTTCCAGGCCTTGGCGCCGGATTCACCGGTGAGCACCTTCACCTCGGGGGCGAGGTCTGCAGGGACAAACACGTTGACGTAAGACTCGAAGGAGACAACCGAAGCGTCCTGGTTGATGGTGGACACGCCGAAAGCCTGTTGGGAATCCTGGCCGCGACGGGGCGTAATGTTGAATACGCCGGAGGCGCCGGTGGCGAGGACGTTCTTGGAACCGTCCGTCTTGAAGTTGTAAACCTGCACGGTACGGGCGGGAGAAGTATGGAATTTGATATAGTTGCCGTCCTCCTGCGGAATGGTGCAGGCGGCATCGGCAAACTGGCCATCCAATTGGAATGCGCTCGCAAGCTCACTGGATGCAACGGGGGCGCTGGCCTCGGGGCCCTTCAGCACGACAGGATTGCACGAAACAAGGAGTGCACCCGCGATGGCAGCCATGGAGAAATAAATGATTTTCTTCATAATTCATTTCATTTTTTTAGTAAGGAGGAACTGCTACCAGCCGGGGAAATCAAAACTGGCACCCCACCCTTCGTTCTGGGTGAACTTGTACTGCTCGCCGGCTCCTGCAGAGAGGGAAATCTGGCTGCTGGGGAGGGCGACGAAGCCCTTGGTGGCTTTATAGCGATTGCCATAACCGCCATTGTACTTGGAAGCGTTGTTCGTGCCTTCCACGCCGCTGTTCCAGACTTTCACGCCTTCCTGTTTGTCCAGGGCGGCCACTGCATAGGCCTCTCCGTAGCGGCGCATGTCGTTGAAGCGGATGCCTTCGAAGGCCAGCTCCCAGCGGCGCTCGTTGCGGAGATTCTCATCGTTCAGCGGCTTGCTGGGCAGGCCGGCGCGGTTGCGGACCCGGTCGAAGGAAGCCTGGCTGCCGTTAATCTCGGCATCCATCAGAAGCACCTCGGCAAAGCGGAGCATCACCATGTCGTTCACGCAGTTGAGCTGGAAGTTGTCCTCATTGCCGGAGGACCATACCAGATCCGGGAACATCACGTTGGTGAAGGACTTCATGTATTTGCCCTGCTCTTCGCTATAAGCCATGACCGGCATGTTCTTGGTCTGATAGTAACCGGACTCCTGGATGTTGGAGTCGCCGCCAAACACATAGGCTCCGCTGAATTTGTCCACGGAAATGATGGAGGCGTCCAGGCGGGTGTCGTTGGGTTCTATGGCTTTCCAGTCGGAGACCAGCGAGGGGTTCACCGGGCACATGCCCCAGCCTGTACCGAAGGGCAGGCATTCGCCGTTGTCCAGGCTTTGTCCACGGACACCCAGGAACAGGCAGGTCTGGTTGGAGTAGCCGATGGTGGTGCTCCAGGAAGGCTGGGTGTTGAACTTAATCACGAACAGGGCCTCGGGGTTGCGGGCACCGTCGTCCTCCACCCACTTGTAGCCGTTGCCGGACCAGGGGTTCTTGGGGTCTTCGATGGTGCAGCGGTTGGTGTAGGCCCACAGGTTGTGGTAGTCGTCCACCAGGGTGTAACCGGAGTTGTTGACGCAGTCGGTAATGTAGGAGCCCACTTCGGCTTTGGTAATCTTGGTTCCCTCGGCTATGTCCACGTGGATGGCCTCGTTGGAATAGGCGGGAAGCGTAATGTCCGTGAGGCCGTAGAAGCCGGAAGCGAACAGATAGGCGCGGCCCATGAGGGCCTCGGCAGCGTATTTGTCCACATGGCCGTCTCCGCTGGCCTGCTTGGCGGGCATGATGTCGGCCGCAATCTTGCAGTCCTCGATAATCTGTCCCCAGAGGGCTTCGCCGCTAATCTGGGGCTGGGTGGCATCGGCCTGGGTGGACACGGGGCAGGGGATGTTGCCGAACAGGGAGGCCAGTTCGTAATAGTACCAGGCACGGAGGAAGAAGGCCTCACCCATGAACTGGTTGAGTTTGTCTTCCACACCGCAGTTGGGCAGAGCTTCAATGGCGGCATTCGCGCGCGCAATACCTTTATAACGGATGGTGTAGAAATCGTTGAACATGTCCGTGCCGAAGTTCAGCAGGAGGTCTTCCGCCTGCATGGTCTGGTCGTTCTGGCCGCCGCCGCCCAGGGCGTCGTCCGAAGCCGCCACAGACCACAGGAAGTGGTTGACGTGCGGGTTGTTGCCGATGGCAACGTTCAGGTTGTTGTAGATACCGGCAATCATCTGCTCGGCATCGGTTGCGTTCACCGGGAAGTTGCTGCTGTCCTTGGACCAGTAGTTGGTGGTATCCAGGAAGGACTCGCAGGAGGCAAAGGAAAGGGCAATGGCAGCAAGAGCTGCAAGGTTGAATATCTTTTTCATATCAGTCGCCCGAATTAAAATTTAAGATTGAGACCCACAAGGAAGCTCTTGGCCTGCGGATAGTAACCCAGGTCTATGCCCTTGGCCCATCCGTCGAAGCCGGAAGAGGTACCCACCTCAGGATCCATGCCCTTGTACTTGGTGAAGCAGAACGGGTTCTGCGCCTGTATGTACAGGTGGCACTGACCGAACGGGGCGTTCTTCCAGATGCGCTTGAAGTCGTAGCCGAGGGTGATGGTCTGGATACGGAAGAAGTCGGCATTCTCAATGAAAATGTCGGAGTTGTTCATGAAGTTGTAGTTGGTACCTGCAACCAGACGCGGGAAATGGTTGGAAGTTCCCTCGCCGTGCCAGTAGTTGTAAACTTCGGTGGTGTAATTGTTCCACTGGCTGTCGGTGTAGCGGCGATAGGCGCGGAACACCTGCTGGCCGAACATGCCGTAACCGCTCACTCCCAGGTCGAATCCCTTGAAGTAGATGGAGAAGTTCAGACCCAGGTTGAAGTCCGGATTGGGATCACCGGTCATGGTCTTGTCGGCGTCGTTGATTGCACCGTCCTTGTTGATGTCGGAGAACTTGAGGTCTCCGGGGACAACATCTTCTACGATGGTGCCGAGACCCTGGGCTTTCCAGGCGTCAATCTCGGCCTGGTTCTGGAACACGCCTTCAGTCTTGTAGGTCCAGAAGTAACCGATAGGGTAGCCCACCTGTGCACGGTACATTTCGGCGATACCCTGCACCACGCTGCCCTGACCGTGGATAATCCCTTCGTCGTTGGCGATACGGGTGACGCGGTTCTTGTTGTAAGCGCCGTTGACACCGATGGAGTAGGAGAAGTCCTGGTTGACCGCATCGCTCCAGTTGAGCGCGAGCTCCACACCGGAGTTGCGGACGTCACCGCCGTTGATATACGGGGCGTTGGCGCCGAAGTGACCCATGATGGGGGCGTTCACCAGCCAGTTCTTGGTGTCTTTCTGATACCAGTCGAAGGCCACGTTCAGGCGGCTGCCGAACAGGCGGGCGTCAAAACCGAGGTCCAGCTGCTGGGAGGTCTCCCAGGTGATGTCGGGATTCGCGAGCTTGTCGGCATAGGCGCCGGTGCCGGAATTGGTGGCGGTGGGGCCGGTGTAGAAGGAGTAGCCGCCGTCGGCCGCACCTACGGAGATGGTGGACAGGTACTGGAAGTTGTCAACGTTGCAGTTACCGTTCTGGCCCCAGCTGCCGCGCAGCTTGAAGAAGTTGATGAAGCTGACGTTCCACCAGTCTTCATTGGAGGCGACCCAGCCGGCGGATATGGACGGGAAGGTGCCCCAGCGGTGTCCGCGCATGAAGTTGGAGGAGCCGTCCCGGCGGAGAATCAGGGAGAGCATGTATTTCTCCTTGTAGTCGTAGTTGATACGGCCGAAGAAGGAAGCAAGGCCGCTGTCGCCCCAGGTGGAACCGCCGATATCTGTGAGGGAAGGCGTTCCGTTGGTGTTGCCGACATAGGCATACTGCCACATGTTGGGCCACAGGACGCCGCTGTTCTGGGCGTTCACGCTTTCCCCGAAGCCGCTGTGCTCCAGGGTGCTGCCCACAAGGACGTCGAAGTGATGATCCCGGGCGATGTTGAAGATGTAGTTGACGGTGTTCTCCCAGGACCAGCTCCAGCCTGCGTAGGCGCTCTGGCTCACGATGTCAGTGTCTGCGAAGGCATAGTTGGTGAGCTTGTAGGAAAGGCTGTACTGGCGATAGGTGCCGGAGCTCATCTTGTAGTTGAACTGGCTCTTCCAGGTGAGGCCCTTGATGGGCTGTACGCGGAGGTTGGCAGACAGGTTGAGTCCGTAGCCGTGGGTGTCGTTGTTGCCGCGGGAGGAATATACCATACCGGCGATGGGGTTGCTGGTATAAGGATCCAGGGCCCAGATGCCGCTCTGGTTCAGCCAGTCGTATTCCGTGTAGGAACCGTCGCTCTGGTAGATGGGAACCAGCGGGTTGGCGGACATCATGTTGTACACGTCGTTCCAGTAATGGTTGCCGGTACCGATACCGCCGCGCTGGTTGGAGTTGAAGGTCATGTTCTCACCAACGGTGATGATATCCAGGTCGTCTTTTCTCCAGAGCACGTGGTCGGAGTTGAGACGGACAGTGACACGCTTGTAGTTGGAAGCGACCGGTTTGCCGAAGATACCCTGCTGGTTGGTGTAGCTGACACCCATGGAGAACTTGGACCTGTCGGAACCACCCACGATATTTACGGCGTGGTTGGTGTTGGGTGCATTCTGGTTGCGGATGGCGTCCAGCCAGTCGGTGCCCTGGAAGGAACCGTCCTTGATGCTGTTGTAGAGAGCGGGATTCAGGATGCCCTTCCAGTCGATGGGGTCCTTGCCCATGTTGAAGCTCACTTGGTCCTGGATGTCCATGTATTGCTGGGCGTTCAGGAACTGGGGCATCTTCTGGACATTCTGGACACCGTAGAAGCCGTCATAAGTAACGGTGTACTTGCCGGCCTTGCCCTGCTTGGTGGTCACCAGGATGACGCCGTTGGCGCCACGGGCGCCGTAGATGGCGCAGGACGCAGCGTCCTTAAGGACGTCGATGCTCTCGATATCACTCGGGTTCAGGGCGTTGATGTCACCGCCGGTAACCCCGTCAATCACGTACAGAGGTGCGTAGGAACCGATGGTACCCATACCGCGGATGTTCACGTTGTAGCCTGAACCGGGCTGGCCGTTGGAGGCCATGATGCTGACACCGGGAGTGGAAGCCTGCATGGCGCCCAGGGCGCTGGTGGAGTTGATCTTGGCCAGATCGTCCCCCTTCACCTGGACGGTGGATCCGGTCACGAGCTTCTTTTTCTGAACGCCGTAACCTACCACCACCACTTCCTCGAGAAGCTCGGTGTCCTCCTCAAGCACTACGTTGAAAACCGTCTGGTCCCCAATCGCAATCACCTGAGTCTTGTAACCGATGGATGAAATTTCAATGCTGGCGCCAGGCTTGACGAGCAGAGAGAAATCACCATCCAAACCAGTGATGGCACCATTTTGGGTGCCGCTTTCAATGATGCTTGCACCGATGACGGGGCCGATGGCATCCACAACCGTACCGGAAATCCGGACTGTCTGAGCCATGGCCGTCACGCCAAGGAACAAAATCATCAGAGAAGCAAGAAGTTTGCTTTTCATGTTTTGGAACAGTTGGAAAAAATTAGTAATGTTGTTAGTGTATGTGTTGCAATGTGTGGTTTTCACGGTTTCCCGAAAAACACTACTAAGATACCTAAAAATATTTTACAAATGAAAAACGTTGGAAAAACAAAGTTGAAATAGTACTAATAATGGACAAAAATGTACAATAAAGTTTTTATCTTTGCATAAAAAACATAATCAGATGTCAAAGGTACTCCGGGAAATCACATCCATTACGGACAAGGACTGCTTCTATATAGTGGACCGCCACAAGAGCGAATTCACCTGGCCCATCCATTCCCACGAGGAATACGAACTCAATTTCATAGAGCGTGGGAAGGGCGTGTGCCGGGTAGTGGGAGACAGCATAGAGGAGATAGGGGATTATGAACTTACCCTGGTTACCGGGGACGGCCTGGAGCATGGCTGGGAGCAGGGAAACTGCCACGAGCCGGACATCCACGAAGTCACCATCCAGTTTTCCCCGTATCTGCTTGGCCCAGACCTGCTTGCGAGGAATCAGTTCGTCTCTGTCCGGAAGATGTTCGAGCGGGCCAGGATGGGGGTGAACTTCTCTTTGGGCGCCATTATGCGGGTGTACTGCCTGCTGGATGCGCTGGCCTCCAAGGAAGACCATATGGAGCAGTTCCTGGACATGCTCAAAATCCTGTACGAACTCTCCAGGGACAAGGATGCCCGCACCCTGGCGTCCAGCGCTTTCGCCAAGTCCGGCCACGACCGGGAAAGCCGGCGCATCGGCAAGGCGAAAGAGTATATTTCGCAGCATTATATGGAAGAAATCAAATTGGAGGATTTGGCGGCCATCGTGGCCATGACACCTCCTGCCTTCAGCCGCTTTTTCAAGCAGCATTCCGGGCGCAGCCCCATGGACTACATCATTGACATCCGCCTGGGAATCGCCGCCCGCATGCTTGTAGATACCAGTACTTCCATCAGTGAGATATGCTATGCATGCGGTTTCAACAACCTTTCCAACTTCAACCGCTCCTTCAAGAGCCGGCGGGGATATACGCCCCGGGATTTCCGCGCATTGTTTACCAAAAACCGTGTTTTTGTCTAATTCCGGGTTAAAATAATACCATTATTAAGCAATAATTTGTTGGCGACGGGACTGCAAATATGTTAAATTTGCATGTCGCATTAACTGTGGCCGCCAACATAATGAAACAAGCACTGATAACCCTCGCATGGACTTTCCTGGCCCTTTCGGTTTCGGGATGCAGTTCCACCCATTCTTTCGTCACTGTCCAGGACGGACATTTTGTCCGCGGCGGGCAGCCTTACACTTATTTCGGCACCAATCTCTGGTACGGCCCCATCCTGGCCTCCGAAGGCCGGGGCGGGGATATGGAACGCCTCAGGCGGGAGCTGGATGCTCTCAAGGAACTGGGCATTGACAATCTTCGCGTCCTGGTGGGAGGAGACGGGGCCGACGGTGTGTTCTCCCGCGTGGAACCCACCCTCCAGACGGCCCCCGGCGTGTACAACGACACCCTCCTGGTGGGCCTGGACCGTTTCCTGGTGGAACTGGGGAAGCGGGATATGCAGGCAGTCCTGTATGTGAACAACTCCTGGGAATGGAGCGGTGGATACGGCCAGTACCTGGAGTGGGCCACCGGAGAAAAGGCCCTCATTCCCCTGGTGGACGGCTACTGGCCCTTCATGCAGCAGATGCGGAAGTTCCAGACTTCCCGGGAAGCCCAGCAGCTCTATTTCAACCATCTGAGAACGATTGTCTCGCGCGTCAACAGTATAAGCGGTAAGCCTTATAAGGAAGACCCGGCCATCTTTGCCTGGCAGCTGGGCAACGAACCCCGCTGCTTCTCGGACGATCCGGAGATCCGCGCCGGTTTCATCGGCTGGATGGCGGAGGCCGCCCGCATTGTCAAGGAAATTGACGGCAACCACCTGCTCTCTACCGGAAACGAGGGGCTGATGGGAAGTGAGAGTGACCCTGCCCTGGTGCGCGCCATCAACGAAATCCCCGGGATAGACTATATGACCATCCACATCTGGCCCTACAACTGGGGCTGGGTGCGTCCGGACCATCTGATGGAAGACATGGATGCCGCCAGGGACAAAACCCTGGAATATCTTAAGTTCCACCGTGAAATGGCCCGGGAGCTGGGCCTTCCGGTGGTGGCAGAGGAATTCGGTTTCCCGAGGGACGGTTTCAACCCTTCCCGGGAAGCTGGCACGAAGGCGCGTGACCAGTACTATTCCTATCTGTTTTCGCAGGTGGGAACCTACCTGGACGGAGCCAACTTCTGGGGCTGGAGCGGATATGCCAATCCCCTTCATGAGCAGTGGGAGAGCGGAGACCCCTACACCGGAGACCCGGCCCAGGAAGCGCAGGGCCTGAACGGCGTATATGCCACGGACTCTACCGTGGAGGTTATTTCGGAAGCCATCAAAAGCCTGTAATATGAAAAAAATCGTGTACGCAAGCCTGGCGCTGCTTCTTTCTGCCTGCAGCACCGGAAACAAAAGACCTATGGAATCGCCTAAAGACGTGCTGCTGGGGCAGCTTCACTCCTATGCCGAAAAGGGCCGCATTGCCTACGGCCATCAGGACGACCTTGTCTATGGCCACGACTGGGTGGTTGAGGATTGGGAAAACGATGCCCTGGAACGTTCCGACGTGAAGGACGTTACCGGGAAGTACCCCATGCTGATAGGTTTCGACCTGGGCGGCATAGAGCTCGGGAACCCCGAGAACCTGGACGGCGTTCCCTTCGGCCTTATGCGAAAAGCCGCTCTCAAGCAGATTGAGCGGGGCGGCATGGTCACCTTCTCCTGGCACCCGCGCAACCCCCTCACGGGCGGAGATGCCTGGGACATTTCCTCGGACCAGGTGGTGAAATCCGTCCTTCCCGGCGGTGAGAAGGCCGGAGAATTCATGCTCTGGCTGCAGCGTGCGGCCGATTTTATCGAAAGCCTGGGGGAGGTGGCCGTCATTTTCCGCCCCTGGCACGAGAACCTGGGAAGCTGGTTCTGGTGGGGCGGCCGCTTGTGCACGGCGCAGGAATACCAGGAGCTGTACAGGCACACCTGGCTCTATTTCACCAAAGAGCGCGGCCTCACCAACATCCTCTGGTGCTATTCCCCCAACGGCCCCATCCCTCCGGAAGTGTATATGTCCCGCTATCCCGGGGATGAGTTTGTGGATGTTCTGGGAACCGATATTTATGCGTTTGTGGGGAATGGTTCCCTGGAAGAGGCCGGTGTCCGTTTCCAGACGCAGGTAAAGGACATGCTTTCCGCCCTGGTTGCCCTGGGCAATGAGCACAAGAAGCTCATCTGCCTGTCCGAAACCGGTTTGGAAAGCCTTCCGGACCCTAAGTGGTGGACAGAGACCCTGGTTCCCTGCATTAAGGATTTCCCCATCACCTATCTCCTCACCTGGCGCAACGCCCACGACAAGCCCGGGCATTTCTATGCGGCTTGGGAAGGCTTTGAAGGCGCTGCCGACATGAAAGCCTTCAGCGAACTTGATAATATTGTATTCTTACCATAAACCATGAACTACGAAGAGCGTCTGCAGTGGCTGAAAGTGAGCCACCAGCAGTTGATTGAAAGAAAGAACTACCCGGTGGAGGGGAACGGCGTTTACGAGCGTTACGAGCATCCCGTCCTCACGGCCGACCATGCCCCCCTGGAATGGAGGTACGACTTTGACCGGGAGCGCAACCCCTACCTGATGGAGCGCTTCGGCATCCACGCCGCCCTGAACTCCGGCGCCATCAAATGGAATGGCAAGTATGTGCTGGTGGTGCGCGTGGAAGGGGCCGACAGAAAAAGCTTCTTTGCCGTGGCCGAAAGCCCGAATGGGGTGGACAATTTCACCTTCTGGCCGCGCCCCGTCACCATGCCGGAGTGGGGAGAACCCGCCACCAATGTGTATGACATGCGCCTCACCGCCCACGAGGACGGCTGGATTTACGGCATCTTCTGCGTAGAGCGCAAGGACCATTCGGCCGAAGGAGACCTCTCTGCCGCTACGGCCGCCGCCGGCGTAGCCCGCACCAGAGACCTGGTGAACTGGGAGCGCCTCCCCGATATCCGCAGTGCCAGCCAGCAGCGCAATGTGGTGCTGCATCCGGAGTTCGTAAACGGCAAATACGCCCTCTATACCCGCCCGCAGGACGGTTTCATAGACGCCGGCAACGGCGGCGGCATTGGCTGGGCCCTGGTGGACAGCATGGAAGACGCCGTGGTCAAGGAGGAGAAGATTATCAACCTCCGCCACTATCACACCATCAAGGAAGTGAAAAACGGAGAGGGCCCGCATCCCATCAAAACCCCCCGGGGCTGGCTGCACCTGGCCCACGGCGTGCGCGGCTGCGCCAGCGGCCTCCGCTATGTCCTGTATCTGTACATGACCTCCCTGGAAGACCCTTCCAAGGTGATTGCAGACCCTGCCGGATTCTTCATGGCCCCCGAAGGTCCCGAGTACATCGGAGACGTGATGAACGTCCTCTTCTCCAACGGCTGGATTTGTGACCCGGACGGCAAGGTGTTCATCTACTATGCCTCCTCGGACACCCGCATGCATGTGGCCACCTCCACGGTGGACCGCCTGGTGGACTACTGCCTGCACACGGCCCCCGACGGCCTCCGCACCGGCCTTTCGGTAGAAATCCTGAACAAACTCATAGACTTGAACCAATAGATGAACAGTTTATTCCTTATCCTTACCCTGACCCTTTCGCATCTCTTTACGGACCATGCCGTGCTGCAGCAGCAGACGCAGGTTCCGGTATGGGGCTGGGGAGACCCCGGAAAAACGGTGGAAGTCCGTTGGAACGGGCAGTCGTACAAGACTTCGGTCAAGGCCGACGGTTCCTGGCGGGTGGAAATCCCTACCGGCAAGGCCGATGGCGCCGCTTATACCCTTACCGTCAAATCCGGCAAGGAGACCCTTGCCGTAAATGATATCGTCCTGGGAGAAGTGTGGATTTGCAGCGGCCAGTCCAATATGGAGATGCCCATCAGCGGCTTTGGGTTCCAGGAAGTGGAAGGAGCCACGGAAGCCATTATGGAGGCCCCCGAAACAGCCTCTCAGGTGCGCGTCTTTGACATCAAGACCCCCAAGTGCACGGAGCCTAAGGCCGATGTAGACGCCTCCTGGGCATACAGCGACGGCGCCGTAACGGCCAGGACATCGGCCGTGGGCTATTTCTTTGCCAAACGCCTCTCCAAGTCCCTGGGCGTTCCCGTGGGCATTCTTGTGAATGCCTGGGGCGGCAGCCGCATAGAACCCTGGATGACCCGCGAAGTCATTGATGCTGCGGGCCTTACGGAGCAGGAACTCAAAGCCCTGTATGCCATTGAGGAGCAGCCGGAGCGTTGGCCGGAAACCCCGGAGCTCATCTGGAACGGCCGCGTAAAACCCATTGCAGGGTATGCCGCCAAGGGCATTATCTGGTACCAGGGCTGCTCCAACATGGACCAGCCGCACTGCTATGACAAACTCCAGAAGGCCATGGTGGAAATGTGGCGCAAAGAGTGGGGGAGGGAGCTTCCCTTCATCTTCACCCTGCTGGCTCCGCACAGCCACGGAGATTCCGACGGCCGCTGGCGCTCCTTCTTCGTGGAGAACCAGCTGCATACGGAAGAAATCCTGGACAAATCCTGGGCCGTGTGCACGGAAACCCTGGGCAACCCAGTCACCGTGCATCCTGCCCGGAAGAAGGAAGTGGCCGATATGATGGTGCAGAGGGCCCTCCAGAACGTATATGACATTTATTCCGGCGTTTCCATCGAGCTGCCGCGCCTGAAGGAAGTGGTCTTTGAAGAGGACGGCACGGCCAAAGTCACCCTTACCCAGGTGTGGTCCAACCTCATGAGCATATCGGCCCGTGACATCATCGGGTTCGAACTGGCCGGGGAAGACAAGCAGTTCCACCTGGCCACGGCCCAAGTGGATTGGGACGGGGGAACCATCCTGGTCCGCTGTCCCGAAGTCCCCAGGCCCAAAGCCGTCCGGTACGGATGGCGCAACTGGATGGGCGCCAATCTCCAAAAATCCAACGGCATACCCGTGCCACCCTTCCGAAGCGATGATTGGGATTAAAAAATTTACATCCGTTTTTGCGGTGCTGTTCCTGCTGCTTTCCTGCGGTGGGAACAGTGTTGTTCCTGCAGGTGTCGAAACCCAGCTGCAGAACCCGGTGATTCCGGGCTTCCACCCGGACCCTTCCGTGGTGGCGGTGGGAGAAGACTATTACCTGGTCAACTCCAGTTTCCACTATTTCCCGGGCGTCCCCATTTTCCACAGCCGGGACCTTCAGAACTGGGAACAGATAGGGAATGTGCTGGAGCGTCCCTCCCAGTTGGACCTTAGGCATTCCACTTCCTGGCTGGGTATATACGCCCCCACCATACGGTACCACGAGGGAACCTACTACATGATTACCACCCTGGTTGGCGGCGGGGGTAACTTCATGGTAACGGCCGCAGACCCGGCCGGCCCCTGGAGCAACCCCATCTGGCTGGAACAGCAGGGCATAGACCCCTCCCTCCTGTTCGAGGACGGGAAGTGCTACATGGTCTCCAACCCGGACAATGTGATAACCCTTTGCGAGATAGACCCCGTTACGGGAGTCACCCTCAGCCCCGGAATCGCCATCTGGACGGGCACAGGAGGCCGATATCCAGAAGGCCCCCATCTCTATAAGAAAGACGGCTGGTACTACCTCCTCATCTCGGAAGGCGGTACGGAAATGGCCCACAACCTCACCATTGCCCGCAGCCGCAACATCTACGGCCCTTACGAGTCCAACCCGGCCAATCCCATCTTTACCCACTGCCGGGCCGCCGCCCAGGGCAGCAACATTCAGGGAACCGGCCACGGAGACCTTTTCCAGGCGGCCGACGGCTCCTGGTGGATGGTGATGCTGGCATACCGCCGCTACGGCGGAGACTATCACCACCTGGGCCGGGAGACGTTCCTTGCCCCCGTGAGCTGGGAAAAGGGCTGGCCCGTGGTGAACGGGGGAGAACCCCTGGCCGAGAAGATGACCGTGTCCCTGCCTGCGGCTCCCGCCCCTGTGCCCGGCCGCAGCCGGGAGTACAGGTTTACATCGGCCCCCGGACCGGAGTGGATGCATATCCAGGCTCCGGTTCAGGAGAATTATGAGTTTACTCAGGACGGCCTGGTCCTTCACGGAAACGGTGAAGGCCTGGGCGCCGGCAGCGAGCATCCCACCGCTCTTCTGCGCCGCCAGGAGGCGGAAAAAGTGCACCTTTCCACCACCGTCCATTTGGACGGAAGCGGGGAGGCGGGCGTAGCCGTCTATCAGATTTTCTGCGGGTACGCCACGCTGGGCCTGCGCCGTAACGGCCTTCTGACGGAGGCCGTCGTGCACTACCAGGTGAAAAACCTGGAAAAGGAAGAAAAGCTGCTGCTGGCTCTGGCCGCTCCTTCGGCCCGCCTGGAGGTGGTGGCCCGGGACGGACAATATGCCTTTCTGGCAGATGGCCGGGAGATTTCCCGCCTGGACTGCACCCTTCTCTCCACGGAGGTGGCGGGCGGCTTCACGGGCGTAACGGTGGGCCCGTACTGTATTGATGGAAAAGCCCTTTTTGAAGAATTTTTATATGAAGAAGATTAGTCTCCTTTTGCTGGCTGCACTCCTTGCCGGAGCCTGCAGCCGGAACGAAGTAATTGTAGATTGCGACTCCGTGAGCGTACGCCTGCAGGTGGTTTCTCCCGAGGTGGTGCGCGTGAGCGTTTCCCCGGACGGAAAGTTTCACGACCGCCAGAGCCTGGCCGTCCTTCCCCAGAAGGAATGCACAGACTTTACCGTGTCCAAGGAAAGCGGCAAGGTGGTCCTTTCCACATCGGCCCTTTCCGTAGAGGTGTCCAAGGCCGACGGCACAGTCCAGTTCTTCAAGGCCGACGGCACTCCGCTGGCCCTGGACGGCCACGCCGCTTTCGCCCCCCTGGAGGTGGAAGGCAAGAAGGCCTGGAGCACCACGGTGAGCTATGCCTCCACGGACGACGAGGCCTTTTACGGCCTGGGACAGCAGCAGGCCGGTGAATTCAACCACAAAGGCCTGCGCGAAGAACTGTACCAGTACAACACCAAAATCAGCGTGCCCATGGTGGTGTCCAACAAGGGCTACGGCATCCTCTTCGACGCCTATTCCCTCAGCCGCTGGGGCAGCGCCCAGCCTTATTGCCAGCTGGGAGAAATCTTCGACCTGGAGATGACGGGAACCTATCGGCCCAAGACTGGAGAACCCCTGGTGCAGAAGGAAGACAGCCTTTTCTACGAGAACGAGTGGGTGATCAAGAACCTGCCTGACATTCCCCTTATGGGCGCTACGGTAACCTATGAAGGAACCATCACGGCCCACGAGACCGGAGACTATCATTTTATCCAGTACTATGCCGGTTTCCAAAGCACCGAAGTGGACGGGGTGGAGGTGATGAGCCGCCGCTGGCGTCCGGCCTGGAACCCCAACAGCTACAAGTTCACCGTGCATCTGGAGGCCGGAAAGCCCACGCCTATCAAGGTGGAATGGGAGCCGGACGGGGATGTTTCCTACATCGGCCTTCGCGTGGCCCCGCTGGAGACGCCCCAGCAGGAATCCCGCCTCACCTTCTGGAGCGAGTTTGAGCCCCAGGCCGACTATTATTTCATAGCCGGAGGCAACTACGACGGCGTTATCAAGGGATACCGCCAGCTCACGGGCAAGGCCCCCATCATGCCCAAATGGGCCCTGGGCTTCTGGCAGAGCCGCGAGCGTTACAGCACCCAGGAAGAACTGGTGGGCACCCTGGCCGAATTCCGCCGCCGCCACATTCCCATCGACAACATTGTGCAGGACTGGCACTACTGGCCCGAGGACCAGTGGGGCAGCCACGAATTTGAGGCCTCCCGCTATCCGGACCCGGAGAAGATGCTGGACGACGTGCACGCCATGCACGGACGCTTCATGATTTCCGTCTGGCCCAAGTTCTACACCAATACAGAGCATTATAAAGAGCTGAAAGAGGCCGGTTTTGCCTATACCCATGCCGAAGAGGACGGCCTGGTGGACTGGCTGGGCCACAAGCAGAGTTTCTACGACGCCTATGCCCCCAAGGGCCGCAAAATGTTCTGGCGCCAGATGGACGAAAGCCTCTACAGCAAGTTTGGAAAGAAGATTGACGCCTGGTGGATGGACGCCAGTGAGCCCAACCTGCGCGACTGCCTGCCCATGGACTATTTCAAGTGGCTCCTTACGCCCAACGCCCTGGGTTCTTCCACCGAATACCTGAACGCCTATGCCCTGGTAAACGCCCAGGCCATCTATGAAGGCCAGCGCAGCGTGGACCCGGACAAGCGCGTCTTCCTCCTCACCCGCAACGGCTTCTCCGGCCTGCAGCGTTACAGCACGGCCTCCTGGAGCGGTGATATCGGCACTTCCTGGACTGACATGCGCATGCAGATGGCCGCCGGCCTGGGTTACTCCATGAGCGGTATCCCGTTCTGGGGCATGGACATCGGCGGTTTCTCCGTGATGAGCAAGTTCCAGAATCCGGCCAATGCCCCCGAATGGCAGGAGCTCCAGACCCGCTGGCACCAGTTCGGTACCTTTGTTCCCCTGTTCCGCACGCACGGCCAGTGGCCCCAGCGGGAACTTTGGAACATTGCCCCGGAAGGCTCCCCGGCATACAACAGCATTCTGTGGTACATGCAGCTGAGGTACAGGATTATGCCTTACCTGTATTCCCTGGCCGCCTCCGTCCATTTTGACGACGCCACCATCATGCGCGGCCTTGTCATGGATTATCCCGAAGACCCGGAGGTGAGGGACCTTTCAGACCAGTGGATGCTGGGCCCGGCCCTCATGGTTTGCCCGGTGTACGAATACGGCGCCCGCAGCCGCAGCGTTTACCTCCCGAAGGGCGGCTGGTACGATTTCTATACCGGAGAATACTATGCCGGCGGCCGCCGCATTACGGTGGAGGCCCCTTATGAGCGCATCCCCCTGTTTGTGCGTGAGGGAAGCATCCTCCCGTATGGAGATGCCATGGAGTGGACGGACGAAAAGCCGGCCGATCACATCACTTTCCTGGTGTATGCCGGAAAGGATGCCAGCTTCAAATTCTACGAGGATGACGGCCTCACCTACGGCTACGAGAAAGGGGAGTGCAGTTCCCTTGAAATCCATTGGGACGACGAGGCCCGCATCTGCAACCTGAAAGCCCGTGAGGGCTCCTTCCCGGGCATGCTCAAATCCCGCATTTTCTGCGTGTGCGTAGTGGATCCGGACAACCCCAGGCCTTTCGATCCCGAGCAGATGACCGGGAATGCCCTTTGCATCAATTACGACGGGTTCAATACCCGGATTGGCCTGTAATCTATAGTT
>CAJOLS010000003.1 GCA_905235535.1 uncultured Bacteroidales bacterium | reverse complement strand
CTCGATTCCTGCGACCGAACCTCCGAAAGTGTATTTCATCCCATCGCCCAGAGTAATGACGAACCCCGGGGTGTTGATATAGCCCGGGTAACGGATTCCATACGGGGCCTGGAACTCAATGTCAACTTCTCCCGAAGGCAGGTCAGAGTTGAAAACGCGGAACGTGCCGTCGGGCATCAGCATGAAATCCCCGTGGTGGCCAAGGAAACTGAAATGGTAAATATCTGGAACCATGTCATAAGCGGAACTCCCGAGAGAGACAAGTGTTCCGTTTTGTATTTGAGCATCAATATGAGTGGGGATATGACTGAAAGGGTTGATTTTTCTGGACATCTCCGGAGTTGGCGTTGGCGTGTACATGGTGTTGCAAAAAGTCCCCCAGTAGGCATCGGTGTCAAAAGTGTCAGACACGGAAGAGACACCTGCCTGGACAGACCACCAGTATCCGTACTGAGGTCTGTCTACGGGGCCATAGTAAACGTCATCATCGGCAAGTCCACGCACTTCTCTCGTGATGGCACCGCCGCACTCGAGATGCCATCCATAGCCAATCGTTCCAGAGTGCTGAGACGGGCGGAATCCATCGAAATTATACTCAAGGCTTATCGGCAGCGTGAAGTCAGGATCCGAATAGGTGAAAATCGGAACCGAATAAGTCATCGCTCCTGTGTAAAGCGAAGGAGAGAGACCTCCGAACTTCGTCATCGAATAGGTCTCCACAGAAGGAGATACGGAGGAGTTGTACGGCTCCAGGCTTTGGGCCCGGAGACCTGATGACACGATGCCTAGCAACGAGGCCATCAGGATTTGTTTAAAATACTTTAACATATAGTCCCGGAAGGTGGTTTTTTCCCTTCCGGAAGCTAAAGTATCCTAAAGTTATTTCATGAAAAACGAAACAACCCTTTTCGGAACGCCAGAAGGAATTCCGAAAAAAATCAGAACGGAAATAGGAATCAAATTAGGAAAACAAGACTTGCCTTTAAGCATCCGGAATGAATCTCTTTTTTCTTGTTGATTTAAGTTGTACCTTTGTAAGAAAGACTCACTGATATGGCCATTACCAAAGAACTCTGGGGCACAGCGCCCGACGGGAAGGAAATCTTCCTCTACACCCTTAAGAATGCCTCCGGCGCCTACGTGCAACTTTGCAGCGTGGGTGCCGCCATCGTTTCCATCGTGGTGCCGGACAAGGAGGGCAAGCTGGCCGATGTGGTCATCGGCTACAAGAAGCCCGGTGATTATTTCGGGGACGGCCCCTGCTGCGGCAAGGTGCCCGGCCGCTATGCCAACCGCATCGCCAAGGGCAAGTTCACCCTGGACGGCGTGGAGTACACGCTGCCCATTAACAACGGCCCCAACCACCTGCACGGCGGCCCCGAAGGCTTCCAGAACAAGGTCTGGGAAAGCCGCATTGAAGGGGATTCCGTAGAATTTATGTACTTCTCCGAAGACGGAGAGGCCGGTTATCCCGGCAACCTGAAGGCCGTGGCCCATTATACCTGGGGAGAGGACAATTCCCTCAAACTCATCCTCACGGCCGAAACGGACAAGCCCACGGTGGTCAATCTCACCAACCATGTTTATATGAACCTGGACGGAGAAGCCTCCGGCAGCGTCCTGGGCCACAAACTGGAGCTGAATGCCTCCCAGTGGCTGCCCACGGACGAAACCCTCATTCCCCTGGGAGAGCCCGCAGATGTGGCCGGAACGCCCATGGACTTTGTGGAAGCCAAGCCCATCGGCCAGGATATTGAGGCCGATTTCCCCGCCCTCAAATACGGCAAGGGATACGACAACTGCTTCCTCATCGACGGGGCCACTCCCGGTCAGTTAACCGAAGCTGCGCAGCTGTGGGGTGCCAGAAGCGGCCGTCACATGACGGTCCTTACCACCCAGCCCGCCGTACAGGTCTATACCGGCAACTGGCTCAAGGGCTGCCCGGAAGGCAAGACGCGTCCTTATGAGGATTATGACGCCGTGGCCATCGAGTGCCAGCACGCGCCGGACGCCCCCAACAACCCGGACTACCCCACCACGGTCCTTCGTCCCGGCGAGGTAATGGAAGAGGCCATTATCTGGGTTTTCGATTAGGGCTCTTCCTGTAAAACGAACTGCATGAAAACGAAACGTGAAAACTTTGGCGGACGGATGGCCGTAATCGCCGCTTTTGCCGGCAGCGCCATCGGCCTGGGCAATATCTGGCGTTTTCCCTACCTGGTGGGGGAAAACGGGGGTGCGGCCTTCATCCTCATCTATGTGGTCTTCACCCTGGTGCTGTCCCTGCCCATTTTCCTGGCCGAATCGGCCATAGGCCGAGGCAGCCAGGTCAACTGCCGGGCCGCGGTCAGTTTCCTGGTGCCGGGCCGTGCCGGGCGCTGGTTCGGTTTCCTGATGGTGCTGACGCCGCTCTGGTTGCTTTCCTACTATTCTGTAGTAGGTGGCTGGTCCATGGATTATCTGATTCGCGCACTCAGCCTGGAGTTTATCCATTCTACCCCGGACCAGCTGGCCGGAAACTTCGAGCGCTTTATTTCCCATCCCTGGATGCCCATGCTCTTCCATCTGTCTTTTCTGGGAATGGCGGCGGCCGTGGTGGCCTTCGGCGTCAAGAGCGGGATTGAGAAATTCTGCAAATGGAGCATTCCCACGCTGTTTGTCCTCATTGTGCTCATTGCTGTCTATTCTCTTACCCTGCCGGGTGCCAACAGGGGGGTGGAGTACCTGATGAAGCCGGATTTTTCCAAGGTGACGGCCCATACGTTCATAGACGCCCTGGGGCAGTCCTTCTTCTCGCTGTCGCTGGGAACCGGGATTATCATCACCTATTCCTCCTATATCAAAAAGGGAGAAAACCTGATGGTGGCTGGTGTAGGAACAGCCGTCAGCGACTTAACCTTCGCCCTGCTGGCGGGCTTTGCCATCATTCCCGCCGTTTTCTCGGCCGGGATTGAACCGGGTGCGGGCCCAACGCTCATTTTTGACACGCTTCCCTTTATCTTTTCCAACCTGGCGCAACAGATGCCCTTCCTCAGCGCCGTGGTCGCCATCCTCTTTTTTGCCGCTATTTTCATAGCCGCCCTTACCTCCGCCATTTCTCTCCTGGAGGTGGGTGTGGCATATCTTACGGAAGAAAAGGAAATGAGCAGAGGCCGGGCCTGTGCGCTCCTGTTTGTCCTTTGTGGCGCCTTTGGCACCCTTTGCAGCCTTTCCTTCGGCCCGCTTTCCCGGGTCCGGCTGCTGGGGCTCAACCTCTTTGATTTTGCCGACAGCGCCGCTTCCAATGTATTTATGGTGCTGGGCAGCCTTATTTCGGTGATTCTGGCCGGATGGGTGATGCCCCGCAGCGAACTGTTCCGGGAACTCACCAACGGCGGAACCCTGCGTGCAAACGCCCGCCTTTTCCCGGCGGCCCGTTTCCTGCTCCAGTATGTGACCCCCATCGGCATCCTGACCCTGATTCTTTCTTCGATGCTATGATGAAGCAGAGAGAACTTTTCGGCAGCCGGTTTGCGGTGATTGCCGCCATGGCCGGCAGCGCCGTGGGACTGGGCAACATCTGGCGTTTCCCCTATGTTTTGGGACAATACGGCGGCGCCGCTTTCATCCTGGTCTATGTGGTGGCCGGCGTGCTGCTGGCGCTTCCCATCTTTTATGCGGAATCCATCATAGGCCGTCGTTCCAGAAGCGACACCTTCGGCGCCATGAACAAGTTTGCCCCCGGAACGCCCTGGCGCTGGGCGGGCCTCATCACCATAGTGTCGCCCCTGCTCATCCTCTGTTACTATTCCGTGGTGGGTGGCTGGAGTGTAGAATACCTTTTCAAGTCCCTGTCCTTCAGTTTCACGGACATTCCGGCCGAGAAAATCCCAGCCCTTTTCAATACGTTCATCACATCGGCCTGGCAGCCGGTAGTTTCTCACACGGTGTTCATGGCCATGGTGGCCTTCATTGTGCTGGGCGGGGTCAAGAGCGGGATTGAGAAGTTCTCCAAGCTGGCCATGCCGGCCCTGCTTTTCCTTCTCCTGGTCATCGTGGGGTATTCGCTCACGCTTCCGGGCTCTTTCAAGGGGGTGGAGTACCTGCTTAAACCGGACTTTTCCAAGCTGACGGCCGACGGCATATCCGCCGCCATGGGCCAGGCCTTCTTCTCCCTTTCGCTGGGAGTGGGCACCATCCTGACGTATTCTTCATATGTGAAAAAGGAGGAGAACCTCATGGTCTCCGGCGTGGGAACGGCCGTCAGCGACCTGATGTTCGCCCTCATCGCCGCCTTCGCCGTGATGCCGGCGGTCTTTGCCGCAGGCCTGGAGCCCGGCAGCGGTCCCGGCCTGGTGTTCGAGACCCTTCCCTACATTTTCAACCGTATGGGTACGGGGCTCCCCGTCATGACCACTTTCCTGTCGGCCATTTTCTTCCTGGCCATCCTGGCGGCGGCGCTCACATCGGCCATCTCCATGCTGGAAGTGGGCGTGGCCTTCCTTACGGACGAGTGGAAGATGAACCGCCGGAAAGCCACCCTGCTGCTGGCCTTCCTGTGCTGGCTGGTGGGCATCCTGTGCAGCCTGTCCTTCGGCCCGCTCGCCCACGTGAAACTGCTGGGATACACCTTCTTCAACTTCCTGGACCACCTTTGCTCGGATTGGCTGATGCCGCTGGGCGGCCTCATCTTCACCCTCTTCGTGGGCTGGAAGATGTCCAGGGCCGATGTGAGGGATGAGTTCACCAACGGAGGCACGGTGAACCGGCGCCTTTTCGGGGTGGTGTATTTCCTGATGCGCTACCTGGCGCCGGTGGGAATCGCGGTCGTTTTCCTCTCCAACCTTTTGCTGTAGATCTCTTCCTACATTCCCCGCAGCAAGCAGTTTTGTCAGAGCGGCGTTTTTTCGCTATTTTTGCAACGCTTATGAGAAAGTTACTGCTCTCCCTCATAACCCTGCTGGCGGCATGCGTCGGTGCGCGGGGACAATTCTATACCTCGGGAACGGACCCGGGCTATTTGCGCTGGTACTCCGTAGAGAGCCCGTACTACAAGATTATCTACCCCGAAGGGGCCGATTCCCTGGCCCGTACCTACGCCCGTCTGCTGGAGCAGTTCCGCGTTCCCGTGAGCCGCACCATAGACCATCTTCCCCAAAGCGGGAAATGGGGCAAAAAGATGCCCGTGGTGCTGCATACGCACAATCTGTTTTCCAACGGTTCCGTGGGGTACGCTCCCGTGAGGATGGACTGTTTCACCATGCCGGAAGCCTATGGGGCAGACCCCGTGGCCTGGCCCGTGCAGCTGGCGGCCCATGAACCCCGCCACCAGGCCCAGCTGGAGAAACTGGAAAGCTCCGGCCTGTCCAAGGGCCTTTCCTATGTAATAGGTCAGGGCGCCGCCCCGCTGGCCTGGATGGTCTATATGGCCGCCGTGCGCGGAGAAGGGGACGCCGTGGTGGCCGAAACAGGCCTTGCCTATGGTACAAGGGCCCGCACGGCCGATTTCCTGGGATACATGCGCGTGGCGTTTGACCAGGGAGACTGGAGAAGCCTGGTGCGCTGGAGCAAGGGTTCTTACAAGTACTACGCCCCCGATTATTACAAGGCCGGTTACATGCTGATGGGCGGAACCCGGTATCTGTACAATCGGCCTTCCTTTACGGAAGACGGCCTGGAAATTCACGTGAAGAAGCCCTGGTTAGTGGCGCCTTACAATTATAACAAGCTTATCCGGGACCTTTCCGGCAAAAGCCCCGAAGACAGTTTCCGGGACGTGATGCACGCCTTCAACGACGTCTGGCAGGCCGATGCCGCCGCCCGCGCCCCTTTCCTGAATCTGACGCAGGTTACACCGGCCGAAAGTTTCCCGCTCACCTTCTGCTCGCCCCGCTGGATAAACGGCACGCTGTATGCCCTGCGGGACGGTTATCTTCGCAACCGGGAACTGGTGAGCATCCAGGACGGAAAGGTCAAGGCCCTGCGCCGTTTTTCCAACCATTCCTCCCGCCTCACCTACGATCCGGTCAGGGAAAGACTGTATTGGAGCGAGTCCATGCCCCATCCCCGCTGGGACCTTTCCGGTTCCTCCCCCGTCCGCTACATGGACCTGACAACCCACAAGATTCACGACCTGGCCAGGGGCCGGCGTTTCTTCAACCCCCAGCCTTCCGCCGACGGCTCCCGCCTGGCCGTGGCGGAATATGAAACCTCCGGAAAAACGTTCCTGGTGGTATTATCGGCCGATGACGGCTCTGTCCTGAGGAGCCTGGAGGCCCCCGAAGGCGTGCAGCTGACAGAAAGCGCCTGGCAGGGCGAAGAGATTTACTGCGTCGGCATCTCCATGGGAGGATACGGCATTTACCGCGCCCTTCCCTCCGGAGAGTGGGAAACGGTGCTGGCCCCTTCCCACCAGAAACTGGTGAACCTGGAAAGCGGAGAGGGCTTTCTGGAGTGGGTTTCGGACCGCACGGGCGTGAACGAGCTGTACCGCTATTCCCTGGCCGAAGGCCGCCTTTCCCAGCTGACCAGCACCCGCTACGGGGCCTCGGATTTCTGCCGGGCGGGAGAGCTGCTGTACTGCGTTTCCCAGACCCTGGACGGCAAGATGGTCTTTTCCGTTCCTACAAGCGCCTTGCAGCCGCGGGAGGCCGATTTTACGGACCTTCACACCTATACCATCGAAGACGTCCTCACGGAGCAGGAGCGCACCCTGGGGCCCGGACCGGATTTCTCGCAGGAGGTTGCCTTATCGGCCCCCCGGCGCTATCACAAGCTGGCCCATCCCCTGCAGTTCCACACCTGGCTGCCCGCTTATGTGAATGCGGACGCCATCATGAACCGCTCCTTTGACCTTACTTACGAGAATATCTCCCTGGGCCTCACCGGCTTTTTCCAAAACACCCTGGGCACGCTTTCCGGCCAGGCGGGCTTTGCCTTCCACCCCAATCCGGACCAGGAACAGGGCTGGCGCAGCGCCCTCCACGCCAAGTTCACCTATACCGGCCTGTATCCGGCCATCGAAGGGCAGCTGGATTTCGGGGACCGCC
Source organism: uncultured Bacteroidales bacterium (assembly GCA_905235535.1). Classification (GTDB taxonomy): domain Bacteria; phylum Bacteroidota; class Bacteroidia; order Bacteroidales; family UBA932; genus Cryptobacteroides. The sequence continues at coordinate 35,428 of CAJOLS010000003.1, read as the reverse complement.
GGGCCCGCCAGTACAACTATACGGAAATAGTGACTCCAAGCTACAAGGGACTCACCCATACCTTCACCTTGCGCGACGCCCCGTTGCTGAATGCCCACATCCGGGCCTACATTCCGCTTGCCACCCGGAAGGGCGGCCTCCTGTTCGGCTTTATTCCCCAGGTCAAATACAGCTTTACCAACCACGTTTACGGGCTGGACCCCATGCAGTTCACCACCTCCCGGAACCTCCCCGGGGTTTCCTCCCTCGTTTCCGTTTCCAAAATCTCTCCGGACGACTGGAACGTGTTTGCCCAGACGCTTTCCCTGTCGGCCCGCGGATATGTGATGAGGCCCACCGCCAAGTCTATGGTTTATCCGCGTTATGGCATTGGAGCGGAAGCCGGCTTCAGCATGCATCCCTGGACCCTTTCGCACTTCCGTCCGGTGGTGTTTGGCTATACTTATGCGTATCTCCCCGGTCTGTGGCGCACCCAGGGCCTCAAACTCACCGGCACCCTCCAGCGCCAGCTGGGCAAAGCTCCTTTCGGGGATATCAGCGTGGCCGTGCTGCCGCGCGGGTTCAATTCGGCCTCCAATACCTTCCTTTATACCAACTATCTTACGCAGTGGAAAGTGACGGCCGACTATGCCATCCCCATTTTCCTGGGAGACCTTTCCCTTCCCGTACTGGGCTATGTCCGGAACTTTGTGCTAACCCCGCACGCCGATTACCTGGGCCTGGGGAGAGACAACCTCTGGAGCGCCGGGGCAGACCTGGTGGCCGACATGGGACAGGTTTTCTTCCTGTCCATGGATGCCAAGCTGGGCGTTTCCTTCTCCTGGCTGGGAGGCAATGTCTATGAAAAAACGGAGCAGAAAAAACCCTACTCCGTTTCGCTGATTCTGTCGTTTGATATCTAACGGAAGAACTGGTCAATCCAGTCCTGGTTTACTTCTGCAAACCCTTCGGCCGGCCTCACGGCGGGGTTGCGGGCCAGGATGCCTCGGGCGTCCTCGTACACGTTGAACCCCACGTTGAGCACTTGCATCTGCCCGTTTAGCGGGAGCGCCAGCACCAGGTCGTTGTCGGCCCCTTCCAGGCGAAGGAAACGAAGAGGGGCTTCGGCGGCCTCGGGATTTTTGGCGGCCAGTTCCCTTTGCGTGACCCACTTGCACATTTCCAGGACGGTGTCTTCCAGGTTGGCGTCGTGGATATTTACCTTCTCTATAAGGTCTCCCACCTCCCGGACTCTCCGCAGCGTGTAGCCCTGCAGGCCTTTAACGGCCTCTTCCACGGCTTTTGGGGGCATTTCTTCCCCCGGAAGGAGCCATACCATCAGTTTGGCGTCCGGGTCGTGATAGAGGGTCTGGTATCTGGCCAGGTTGCGACGGCCGCAATAGGGGCACTCCCACACGAACAAAGAGCCGTCCTTGACCCGGGCTTTGAGTTCCGGATCAAGGGCGACGTTGATACTCTGGAGGAGCTGGACCTCCGTCTGTTTTCCACAGTGGCTACAGCTTGCGGGCGCCATTGCTGATCACGACTTCGTAAACCTTGGGGGCGTGGCCGAATTTCTCCGTGAACTTCTCCACGGCGGTTTCCACAAAGTGGTCGTACAGCTCTTCCTTCACTAGGTTGATGGTGCAGCCGCCGAAGCCTCCTCCCATTACGCGGGAACCGGTAACGTCCAGCTTGCGGGCCAGTTTGTTGAGGAAGTCCAGCTCTTCGCAGGATACCTCGTACAGGCGGCTGAGGCCGAAGTGGGTCTGGTACATCATTTCGCCCACGGTCTCGTAGTCGTCCCTTTCCAGGGCGTCGCAAACATCCAGCACGCGCTGAACCTCTCCAATCACATATTCGGCCCTCAGGAAATCCTCTTCGGTGATTTCTTCGCGCACTTCATCCAGCCAGACGCGCTTGGCGTCCGAGAGGAAGTCCACCTCGGGGTGGTTCTTGCGGATGGCGGCGGCGGCCCTTTCGCAGGATTCGCGGCGCTTGTTGTAGGCGCTGTCGGCCAGGCTATGCTTCACGCAGGTGTCTATGAGCACCAGCTTGTAGCCTTCCGGATGGAAGGGGAAGTACTTGTACTCCCCGGTTTTGCAGTTGAGGCGAATCAGGGAGCCTTCCTTGCCGAAGAGGGATGCGAACTGGTCCATGATGCCGCACTTGACGCCGCAATAGTTGTGCTCCGTGCTCTGGCCAATCTTGGCCAGTTCAAACTTTTCTATCTGGTTGTTGTTGAAAAGGTCGTTGAGGGCGTAGGCGAAGGTGCTCTCCAGGGCGGCCGAGGAGCTGAGGCCGGCGCCGATGGGAACGTCTCCGGCAAAGACGGCGTTGAAGCCCTTCACCGTGCCGCCGCGCTTGATGATTTCCCGGCAGACGCCGAAAATGTAGCGGGGCCAGTGCTGCTCCGGGAGGTTTTCCTCCGTGAGGTCAAACTCTACGTATTCGTCGCGGTTGATGGAGAACAGTTTGACGGTATCGGTTCCGTTGGGCTTGATGGCGGCCATGATGCCGAAGTTGATGGCACCCGGGAACACGTAACCACCGTTGTAATCCGTGTGCTCGCCAATCAGGTTGATGCGGCCGGCCGATGCATAAAGGATTCCTTCTTCCCCGAACAGGGATTCAAATTTTTCTTGGATTTTGGCTTTCATATCGTGTAAATTTTATGTGCGTCTTACAAATATAACGATTTTTCTTTATCTTTGGACATGAATGCGCTCATTACCTTTCTGGCCGCCGTTTTGTTGCACGTTTCCCCGCCGGCCGATACCCTCCGCCTGATGTTCTGGAACCTGGAGAACTGCTTTGACTGGATAGATTCCGGTACGGGCCGTTCCGACACGGAGTTCTCTTCCCGCGGAGAGCGGCATTGGACGCGGAAGCGGCTTAAAACCAAGCTCAACGCCATTTCCAAGGGCATCCTGTGGGCCGCTTCCGAGGAAGGAGGCCTTCCGGATGCAATAGGACTGGCCGAAGTGGAGAACCGGCATGTGCTTGAGCGGCTCCTGGAAGAGACCCCCCTTCGAAAAACAGGCTATAAAATCCTTCATTTCGACTCTCCGGACCCCAGGGGAATAGATGTGGCCCTTTTGTACCGGCCTTCCCAATTGAGGCTGAAAACGGCCAAAGCGTGCCATTTATACGACGGCGACAGCCTCCTCCGAACCAGGGACATCCTCCTGGCCACTTTTGAAGGGGCCGATGGCACCACGCTCGCCCTGGTGGTCAATCACCATCCTTCCAAATATGGCGGTATTTCCGAATCGGAACCCCGCCGGAGAATAGCCGTGGAGCGCCTTCGTTTCCTGGCCGATTCCCTGCGTGCAGAAGGCATTGAAAACCTGGTGGCCCTGGGAGATTTCAACGACACGCCCGCCAATACGGTTTACCAACTCCTGGAACCCGCCCTGAAAAATTGGGCCGAGCCCTTGTTTCAAAAAGGACTCGGCACCATAAAATACGACGGGCAGTGGGAACTGATAGATATGCTGTTTGCCTCGGGGCATCTGAGGGGGCAGATGAAAATCCTCCAAATCCCTTTCCTGATGACACCGGATACCGGCCATGCCGGGGAAAAACCCCTCAGAACCTATTCCGGCCCCCGCTACCTGGGCGGCGTCTCGGACCACTGCCCCATCTGGGGCACGGTAGAATGGCCTACACGTTAAAGAGGAAGTGCATGATGTCTCCGTCCTGCACCACATAGTCCTTTCCTTCGATGCCCATCTTGCCGGCGGCGCGGACGGCGGCTTCGGTCTTGTACTGGACAAAGTCCTCGTACTTGATAACCTCCGCGCGGATGAAACCGCGTTCGAAGTCCGTATGGATGACACCGGCGGCGCGGGGAGCTTTGTCCCCGGCCACGATGGTCCAGGCGCGGCATTCATCGGCCCCGGCGGTGAAGAAGGTCCTCAGGCCCAGAAGCTTGTAGGCGCTTTGGATCAGGCGCACGACACCGGATTCCTCCAGGCCCATTTCCTCCAGGAACATCTGGCGGTCTTCGTAGTCCTCCATCTCGGCAATCTCGGCCTCGGTCTTGGCGGCAATCACCAGAATCTCTGCATTTTCTGCAGCTACGGCCTCCCGCACAGCCTCCACATAGGCATTGCCGGCAGCAGCCGATGCCTCATCCACGTTGCACACGTACAGGACGGGCTTGTTGGTGAGAAGATAAAGGTCTTTGGCCATCTGCTCTTCCTCGGCATTCTCCGGCACCACGGTGCGGCAGGAGAGGCCCTTGAGCAGGGCTTCGCGGTAACGAACCAGCAGGTTCAGGAGCTTTTTGGCCTCCTTGTCCCCGCCGGTGGTGGCCATCTTTTCCACTTTCTTGATGCGGTTTTCCACCGTTTCCAGGTCTTTGATCTGGAGTTCGGTATCTACCACCTCTTTGTCGCGGACAGGGTCCACGGAACCATCTACGTGCACGATGTTGCCGTCGTCGAAGCAGCGGAGCACGTGCAGGACGGCGTCGGTTTCACGGATGTTGGCCAGGAACTGGTTGCCCAGGCCCTCCCCCTTGGAAGCGCCCTTCACCAGGCCGGCAATGTCCACGATTTCCACCGTGGCCGGAATGGTGCGCTTGGGCTGGCAAATCTCCGTAAGCACCTCCAGGCGCTTATCCGGAACATTGGTAGAACCCACGTTGGGGTCTATGGTGCAAAAGGGGAAATTGGCGCTCTGGGCCTTTCCCGAACTTACGCAATTAAACAAAGTAGACTTGCCCACATTGGGCAAGCCTACTATACCACATTTTAAAGACATAGATTCTTCACTTCGTTCAGAATGACAAATGGCCTAATAGAAACGGGCGCGGTTGTCCTTGACGTTCTTGTCCATCATGATGGGCACAAGCATCTGGTCGTAGTAGCTGACGAAGCGGGTCTGGGCGGCCCTGGCGTCGTCCTCAGTGAAGTAGGAACCCATTTCACGTCCGTTCACCTGGAACACGTAAGCACCCATAAGGCCGGCAACCGGACCATTGATGGTACCCTCCTTGGCGGAAGATACGGCGCCGATGAAGGCGGGTTCGGTGGTAGGGGCCGAAGAGGTGGAGAAGGTGACATCGGAGAGGGTGGACACGGTGGTGTTCAGCTTCTCGGCGATGGCTTCCAGGGAGGTAAGACCTTCAATCCGGGCCTTGACGTCGGCGGCGTGCTTCTCGGAATACTTGTCACGATATACCTGGGTGCGGATGCTCTGGTAAACATCTTCCAGCGGGGCGATTCCTTCCTTGTGGGCCTTCTCAACGGCCACTACGAAGTAGTACTTGTTGTCCACGGGAATAACGTCGGAAGCCTTGCCGGGCTTATTGTTGAAGGCCCAGCGGGTTACTTCCTTGGCGTGGGAAATGGAACCGTAGGTGTCCGTGGCCTCGGTGATATTCAGGCTGCGGGCATAGATGCCGGTGGTGTCGCAGATGGTCTTGAAGTTGTCCAGCTTGCCCTGGGAGCGGACAGCCAGCAGGCGGGCCTGCTCGGAGATGGCACGCTCGGTTTCCTTGGAGATGGTGGTTTCCTTCTCGAAGACGGCCACCTTCTTCTTGGCAACGGGCTTGGTGGTCTTGGTTACCTCAACCACGTGGGAACCATACTGGGTATTGAGCACGAAGGGAACACCCACCTTGGCTTCCAGGACGGGTTCGAAGCCCTTGATCATGATATTCTTGGTCATCCAGCCGATATTGCCCATCTCGCCGTCCTGGGCGTTGCCCTTGTCGGCGGAATAGAGGTTGGCCAGGGAAGAGAAGTTGTTCTTGTTCACAACTCCCAGGAGGCTGTCGGCCTGCTGCTTAGCGTTTTCACCCACCAGCATGATGTGGCGCACATACACGGAATCCGGCAGGTTGGCGCTGTCCAGGATGCGGGCGGCAAAGAAGGTGGTGCCGGACTGGAACACCGGGGAAACACCTTCCTTGTTCTCGGAAACGAAGGTTTCCACGTCGGCGTTCACGCTGCGGAGCTCACCGGCCTTGTACCAGCTGTCGTCCCACTTGCGGTCGGAGTTCTTCTGGAGGAAGGTGCGCACGTTGTCCGTGGTGGCAAACTCGTCGTACAGGCCGACGAACTTGGCGTTGGAATTGGCGATATCCTGCTGGGAAGCATTGAGCTCAAACACGGCATAGCGGATGTCGCGGTTGGCTACCTGGCGGAAAGCGTCCTTGTGGCTGTTGTAGTATTTTTCAACCTCGGCCTTGTTCACCACAACGGAGGAATCCTCCTGGAAGAAAGAGCCGGGAGACATGACGAAGTCCACGCTGGCGGTGGTGTTGTTTTCCTCGATGGCGCGCTTGCGCTCCAGGGCGTTCACATAGGTGCCGGCGTTGAACAGGGAAACATATTTCTCGTTGAAACGGTTGATGCGGGCGGCATCCAACAGGTAGTCGCGGATGATGCGGTAAGTCTCGCTGGATTCTGCGGCTTCCATAAACTCGCGCACGCGGTCCACGGAATAGCTGCCGTTCTCGTCATAAAAGCCATAGAAACTGGAAGCAATCGGGGAAATGTTGTCTCCCACGAACATGTTCTCCTGCTCCTGCTCACCTACGCGGACGCCGGCTTCCTGGATGGTAGGAACAACCAGGTAGCGGTCTACCAGGCTCTGCCAGGTCATGTTACGGAGGTTGGTCTGGTCTTCGTCGGAAGTGGAAGAAGTACCGGAAACCATTTTGCGAATCTCGTCCATCTGGCGGACCTCGTTGTCAAACTGGAGATAAGAGATTGCTTTCCCATTGATTTTGCCGACATCGTTCTTCGAAGAAGTGGACTGTACCGTCTGGATGATGTCGGACGGGTTTACAAGGAAGAGTAAAAGACCGAAGGCAATGATGAGGGAAGCACCAATGCCAAACTTAGTTCTGATGGTCTCAAGAGCTGCCATTTTTTATATACGTTTTTTAATTTTTTGCAAAAAATTGCGTTAAGGGCTGCAAAGTTACTAATTTTCTTCTAAATACCACTATTTTTTTAAAGGAGGGCCGATAAAATTCACCGAGTCAATGACAACCTTGGTGCTGTCTTTGTCGATGATGAACTCATTGTTGAAAGGTTTAAGCAGGATGGCGTTGCGGGCCCTTTCGTCCGAACGCATGCCGTATCCCTGCATGTATCCGGAAGGGGAAGACATCTTGACATAACAGTCTGTCCAGATTTCCTTGGCCTCTGCATCCCAGTACAGGGTGTCGGTTTCCATGGTTTCCTGCTTGACGATATTTTTCACCACCACCTTTCCAAAAGCCGACCACAGTTCTTTCCCAACAGTTTTGTCGTGCTTGGCCTGCCTGGAAACAATGGTGGTTTCCAGCATCCCTTCCTCGGAATAGCCGAACACGCGGATGCCCTTGGGGAAAAGGTCGTACGACACCGTGTCGTGCTCATAAACCTCCATCCTGGGGGATTCCACGCGCATTTTCAGGCGGCCGTTCTCCGACTGCACGAAGAACATATTGTCCACCGTCTGGAGAGGAATCTTGTCCAGGTCCAGCATTTCCGCCTCGGACAGGTTGCTCTTGCAGGAATATACGACGAAAGCAAGCGCCAGAGCGCTTGCTGTCATCGTAAATATTTTGCAACCGGCCACTTACTGCACACGTACGGTAGTGGTGGCCGTCATGCCGCCGCAGGAGACGGTATAGGACTGGCCCTTGGTGAGGTCGTACATGAAGGCCTCGGAAGCTTCTGGATAGTAGCGGCTTACGCTGCCCAGGGAAGCGGCGGCCTCGTCGGCGATGGAAGGATCTGCGTTACGGGCCTTCTGATAATAGTCGGCGGCAGCCCAGTAGCGTGCCCACTTGTCCACAGTTTCACCGCAGGTGGCGGAAGCCCAGAGGTTACCCATAATCAGATACGCCTTGCCGGCATAACCGTAGTCCATGTCAACAGCCTTGCGGGCGGCCTCGATAGCCTTGCCGCGCATGCCGTTCTTGTAGCAGAAGGCCGCCATCTCATAATTGTACTGGGCATCGGTAGCCTCGTCGGACTCGGCGGAGGCGATGGCCTCTTCCAGGTACTTGGCGGCGTCGGCCACGTTGTCACGGGCGGCGTTCAGGCGGTACAGGCCGTAAGCACTGCGATAGGAAGGATCCAGCTTGTACATGGCGGTCACGGCCTTGAGGTAGAGGTCGTTGGAGGCGCAGTCCTCGGCAGAGTTCATGAGCTTCACAATGTTGGAAACCAAGGCCAGGTTGTTGGGGTCGGCATCGAAACGGGGGCCGAAGATGGCTATCAGGTTCTCGCAGGAAGCCACTTTGCTGTCCGCAAAGACGGACTCGATGGTGGCCTTCACCTTGAGATTGTCCTCTTTCTCCGCATCGTTGCCGGCCGATGCATTCTCGATGTTGGCGCTAACCTTGTCGTAGGCGGCAATCACATCGTCGGCCGTAAGCTTGTTCTCCCTGTACAGGGCGATGGCGGCCTGGAGCAGGTTCACCTGCAGGGGACCGTTGGCCTCGGAACCCAGCTCATCCACAATCTCGCTCAGAGCCTTGTAGGTGTACTCGGCATCTGCGCTGCGGTAGTTGATGATGTGCTGACCCTTGTTGTTCAGGATGGTATTGCGCTTCTTGGGATATGCGGCCATGCGCTGGTCCTGAAGGGTGAGGATGGTATCTACTATGGCGCTTCTGGCGGCAGCGTCCTTGGTCTGGTTGTACAGACGGGTCATGAGGGTGGTACCACGGATGAACATATTCTCGGATGCCGTAGGAGGGCACACGGAATAGGCTTTGCGCCAGTTGGGCAGGGCCGAATCGTAATTCTTCTGTTTGAAGTACTCCTCATAGTAAGAGAGGTACAGCACGCAGTCCGCACTGTCTTTTCCGTGACCGAAACGGGAGGTCTGGGCCAAGGCATTCTGGCCCATGAAGGCCAGGGCGGCGAATACAACCAAAGCTAATTTTTTCATATCCTAAATATTTTGAATTATTTCATTTTACAAGCACTGTGCCACATTACTCATAGGCACGTTTCTGGAACCAGATGTCAAAAATATTGAATCCTACGTTAAATCCAAAATAATTTTCTTTCACCTGGGAGGTGGCAAGGCCTCTGCGGCCCAGTTCCAGGCCTATGCTGAGACCGTTATACCAGCGATATACGGGCAAGGTCATACCCAAGGTCATACCCACGGAATTGACGTGTGCGCCATCTACCGTATAATAAGACTGGTCAAAATATGCGCCTCCCCGGAAAGTGCAGCGGCGGAGGAAATGTACGAAGCCGGTACGGATGTCGTTTCGGTTGGGGGTTATTTCTCCTCCCACGCGGAAGGACTGGCCCACGGACGGGGCAAACACCACGTCTCCCACATTGGAGAAGCCGCTCACCTGATCCAGTCTGCTGCGGCTCCAGTTGGAACGGGTATAGTCTGCCTCCACCATGAAATCGTCTCCCCGGCGGAAACTGACGCCCACGCCCAGTTCGTCTCCTATGCTCAGTCCCTTGTCTTTCAGTTCGGCCGCCTCGCGCTTGCGGTCGTAGCTGCCCAGCTCACGGTAGTGGACGCTGTGGCCGCGGATGGGGGTGGAAATCTTGTAGGTGGCACCCACGGTGATAACTTCCTGGCCGGAAAGCGGCTGGTCGTACTGGATGCCTAATTTTCCACTGAAATTATTCACCTGCAGGGAGTCTCCGGATACCATGGTGCGGTAGGAATCGTCCCCGTTGACTATGCTGGATTTCTTGCTGATGTTGCCGAAGGTGTAGTTGAACTGGGCGCCCACGGACAGGCGGTTCCAGAAAGTGGCAGCGGCGGCGGCAAAGAGCTGATAGGTTCCTCCATTGCCCACGGAAGTGAACAGGCGCTGCTGGGTATAGACGTCCATCTCCCGATAAGAGATATTGTATCCCACGTCGCTGAGCGGGGTTACTCCCACCATGAAGGCGGTATGGCGCCACATGGGGAAGGAGATGGCTACGTCGTCAATATTGAAAGTGGTGTTGAATGCCTGCACGTTTCCCTCCTTGAACAGGGACATGCGGCCGCCCAGGCCCATATCGGCCATGAAGGAGAGGGAATCGCGGGCTGTTATGGATGCAGGATTGAGAATGTTGATGAAGCGGTGGTTGCGGGCGGCTATTCCCACCCCGCCCATTCCGCGGTTCCAGGAAGTACCCCCCTGGTGCATCTGCCCCAGTCCGAAAACGGAATACGGGGAGAAACCTCCGTAGGTTCCGTCCGTCTGGGCCCCAAGGGAGCCGGCAGATAACACCAGCACAGCCAGTGCAAACAAACTATTTCTCACTCTTGCGAACATACTCTTCAGCCATTAAAGCCAACCCCATCAAAACGAGGTTACAAATTACAAATATGGAATTTTTCATCCGTTTTGCAAAATAATTCGCATCACCCCCGGTGAAGACGACTACGTTTTCCGGATGAAGGTTCAGGTAGCCCTCCATTTCAAATATGATGCCTGAAACCACTCCGCTCTCTATGGAAGCCCTCTCGGAAAGTCCCACCAACTCCGGATTTTCCGGGGTGTCCACCAGGGGCAGCGAGCGGGAATAACGGCTCAGGGCCTTGAAACGGGTGCGGAATCCCAGGGACAGGTTCCCGCCTGTATATAAGCCTTCCTCAGAAGTGAAATCTACCGAAAGGATGGTTCCCAAATCCACTATGGTACAGCCTTTTCCGCTAAACAGGTGGCGGGCGGCCACAATGGAGGCGGCCCTGTCATAGGAAAGGTAGGAAGGCAGTCCGCGGGCCTGCAGCATCTCCCGGTGCTCCGGGTCCAGCAGGAGCAGTTGGTCGCACTCCTTTTCCAGCAGCTGGATATCGGCCTTTCCTATGGGAGACACGGAAGAAACCACCATCACGGCGGGCTTGTCCTTCCGGGTGAGCGAAAGGATGAACTCCACCAGTTTCTCCCCCTGGTAACGAAAAGTCTTTCCAAGGGTTGTTCCTTCGGCCCAGGCGGCCTTGAGGGCAGTATTTCCTATTTCTATGAGCAGGTTGGGCATAGACTGCAAATTTACCAATTATTGCAGTTTTTTCAAAATATGGAGGGCCGAAGACAAGGTATTCACCCCGCGGGAGACGGTGCGCAGCTTGCCGCCGTCCTGGTTGAATTTATAATCGGCCGGATGCTCATTCACGCGGGCAAGGATGGTCTCGAAGCGCTTGGACTTGTAGTAGGGAGACATGGGATTATTGATGAAGAACATGATTTGCATACCGTTCTTGATGATGATTTTCTCAAATCCCATCTGCGTTCCCAAGTTCCTTATTTTCACTACGAAAAGAAGGTTCTGCACCTCTAAGGGAAGCGGGCCGAAACGGTCTGCCACCTGCTTCCCCAGACTGTCGATTTCCCGCTCGTCGGTAAGGACGTCCAGCATCTTGTAAAGGCGTATTTTTTCGGCCGTTATGTCTATATAATCGTCCGGGATAAGGGCCGGCTGGTCGGTTTCTATGGTGCAGTCGTCCACATATTTTTCATGCCCGGAACGCTGGACAGTCTGGGTTTCCATGCCCAGTTCCTCCATGGCTTCGGACAGAATCTTCTGGTAGGTTTCATAGCCCATGTCAGAGATAAAGCCGCTCTGCTCGGCTCCCAGCAGGTTGCCGGCGCCGCGGATATCCAAATCCTGCATGGCTATGTTGAAGCCGCTTCCAAGGTCAGAGAATTCCTCGATGGCCCTGAGCCTCCGGCGTGCTTCGTCCGTTATGGAAACAAGCGGAGGAACTACCAGGTAGCAGAAGGCTTTCTTGTTGGACCTTCCCACGCGGCCCCTGAGCTGATGCAAGTCGCTGAGGCCTATGTTCTGCGCCTGGTTCACTATGATGGTATTGGCATTGGGAATGTCCAGGCCGTTTTCGATGATGGTGGTGCAAAGCAGGAGGTCATAGTCTCCCCTCATGAAGGCCAGCATCCTGTCTTCCAGTTCTTTGGCTTCCATCTGGCCGTGGGCCACGCAGATTTTCATGTCCGGGACCAGCCGGTGAAGGATATCCTCGATGGCCGGCAGTTCCTCCACCTTGTTGTGAAGGAAAAATACCTGTCCTCCGCGGTTGAGCTCGTAGTTGATGATGCCCTTGATTTCGTCCTCGTTGAAAAGGATGATTTCCGTCTGGACGGGGATGCGGTTGGGCGGCGGGGTCTGGATGATGGAAAGGTCCCGGGCGCCCAAAAGGGAGAACTGCAGGGTGCGGGGAATGGGCGTAGCCGTGAGCGTAAGGGTGTCCACGGAGTTTTTGAACTGGCGCAGTTTTTCCTTGGCCGATACACCGAATTTCTGCTCTTCGTCAATAATCAGAAGCCCCAGGTCCTTGAAATCAAAGCCTCCTCCCAGAATTTTATGCGTGCCGATGAGAATGTCTATCTTCCCTTCTTTCAGGCGTTTTTTGATGTCCGTAATCTGTTTGGCCGTCCGGAGGCGGCTCACATATTCCACCGTGCAGGGCAGGTTGGCCAGACGGGCTTTGAAAGTCTCGTAATGCTGCAGGGAAAGGATGGTGGTGGGAACCAGCACGGCCACCTGTTTGGAATCTGTAACAGCCTTGAAGGCGGCCCGGATGGCTATTTCCGTTTTGCCGAAACCTACGTCTCCGCAAACCAGGCGGTCCATGGGGCAGGTATCCTCCATATCATCCTTCACCGCCTTGGTGGCCCGTTCCTGGTCCGGAGTATCCTCATACATGAAGGAAGATTCCAGCTCTTCCTGCAGGTAAGTATCGGCCGAAAAGGCAAAGCCCGTGGAAGCGCGGCGTTTGGCATACAGCTGAATGAGTTCCTTGGCTATGTCCTTTACCCTGGATTTGGCGGCACTCTTGAGGTTGCTCCAGGTTTTGGAGCCCAGTTTGTTCACTCGCGGCGCTTCTCCTTCCCTGGAGCGGAAGCGGGAAATTTTGTGCAGGGAATGGACAGATACAAACACCACGTCTCCTCCGCTGTAGATGAGTTTGACCACTTCCTTCATGCGGCCGTAATCGTCCTTCATCTTCACCAGGCCGCCGAAAACACCCACCCCGTGATCTATATGCACCACATAGTCTCCCAGATTGAAGGAGTTAAGGTCATTGAGGGTGAGCTGCTCGGATTTATCTACCGTCCTTCTCAGGCGCACACGGTGGAAACGGTCGAAGATTTCATGATCCGTGTACCAGCACACTTTGTCTTCGTTGTCTATGAAACCGGAATGGATGTTCTTTCCCTTCACGAATTCCGGCATGGCCGCGTGCTGGTCTTGCAGCATGATGGAACGGAGGCGCTCCAGCTGGCTTTCCTTTTCCCCGAAGATATATACCTTATAACTGCTCTCTATCCGGGAACGGATGTCGGAAATGAGGAGTTCGAAGTTTTTGTTGAAAACAGGCTGGGGGGTTATGTGGAAACTGACGGATTCCACCTCCTGCCGCCCAAGCGGAATATCCAGATAGACTCTTTTGTAGGCCGATAATTCCTGGAAGAAGGGTTTTTCCCTGTACATGTCCGAGGAATCCAGCCATACGGTGGCATCGGCCGGAAGAAGGGTCAAAAGGGAAACTCCTTCCTCCTCACCGGCCTCTTTGGCGGCGATGTCGGGGTAAATATCGGCCTTTTCCAGCTTATCTATGGAAAGTTGGGTGTTGCAGTCGAAGGTGTTTATTTTATCCACCTCGTTTCCGAAGAAGGTGATGCGGTAGGGTTTTTCTAAGGAATAGGAAAAAATATCTATGACAGCGCCCCTTATGGCATATTGTCCGGGGGCCGATACAAAATCTACTTTTTCGAAGCCTTCTTCCTGCAAGCTTCCACGGAGGGCTTCATAGGCCAGGTTTTCTCCCGCCTTTATGGTAAAAAGGGCACTCTCCAATTTTTTCTTGGAAGGCACTTTTTCCTCTATGGCTTCCGGATAGGAAACTATGAAGAGCCTTTCATCGGCCTTTTCCAGGAGTTTGCCGATGGCGGCGGTGCGCTGCACACCCAGGGAAGATTTGTAATTGCTCCTCTCTACGCTTTTTCCGGATTCAGGAAGGAAGAAGACACTGTCTCCCTCTACCAAATTATATAAGTCTGCACTGCAGTATTCGGCCGATTCCCGGGTGGGGAGCACTATCAAATGGGTATTCCGGACGGCTGCCTGGGAGACAACAGCCCAGCGGGCAGACAAGAAAAGCCCACTGCAAAAAACTTCAGACCCATTTTGAAGTTTATTTTGCAGCAGGAAAGAGGATTTTTGACTTATCAACATTTCCTATATTTTCCCTGTTGAAAAGCTGTTCATAACCCTGTTGACAACTCATTTTTTACGGTGGAAGGAAAAGGGCACCGCGGCCATTAACCGTTCCTTAACAAGTTTTCCAGCTTTTTTCAACAACTTATTTTATTCTTAAAAAATTGATTTTTAATATATTGAAAAAGTTATCAACTTTTTAACAACCATACCAAAAACAACTCCCTTTAAAAATAAAAAACTATATTTGTATCTGAATAGAATCTTAGCTCGCTATGAACGAATTCGATCCTCACGATACAACAGGGCGCAAAGATAATGAATTTGACGGAATTATCCGCCCGCAGGGGCTGGATGACTTTACCGGTCAGAAGGAGATTGTATCCAATCTGGGCATTTACATAAAGGCTGCCAAACTCCGCGGGGAAGCTTTGGACCATGTACTGTTCCACGGCCCTCCCGGCCTGGGAAAAACCACGCTGGCTCATATCATAGCCAACGAGATGGGGGTGAACATGAAGGTGACTTCCGGTCCGGTGCTGGACAAACCCGGAGACCTGGCCGGCCTGCTCACTTCCCTGGAAACGGGAGACGTGCTCTTTATTGACGAAATCCACCGGCTTTCTCCCGAGGTGGAGGAATACCTTTATTCCGCCATGGAGGATTATGTCATTGACATTATGATAGACAAAGGCCCCGGGGCCCGTTCCGTCCGTATTTCCCTGAATCCTTTTACGCTGGTGGGAGCCACCACCAGAAGCGGCCTTCTCACCGCTCCCCTCAGGGACCGTTTCGGCATCAACTGTGCCCTGGAGTATTACGACACGGAAGACCTGAGGAAGATTGTGCTTCGCTCGGCCCGCATCCTGGATTTGGAAATTGACCAGGATGCCGCCTTTGAGATTGCCCTCAGGAGCCGCGGTACGGCCCGTATCGCCAATGCGCTTCTGAAGAGGGTGCGGGATTTTGCCCAGGTGCTGGGAGACGGACGCATCAATTTGGAAATCACTCGTTTTGCCCTTAATAAACTCAAGATAGACAAGCGGGGTCTGGATGCCATAGACAACAAGATCCTGCGCACGCTCATCCTTACTTTCAAGGGAGGTCCCGTAGGAATAGGCACTCTGGCCACTTCCGTGAGCGAAGATGCGGGAACCCTGGAAGAAGTTTACGAACCTTTCCTCATCAAGGAGGGGTTCATTATCCGTACCCAGCGGGGCCGGGTGGCCACCGAACTGGCCTACAGCCACCTGGGCATGGAAGCCTATTTGAACCAACGAAAATACAATCCAGATGAAAGCGGCTCATTATTTTAGCGTTCTGCTGTTTTTGCTTATCGGCATTCCTGCTTTTGCCTGCACTTCCTGCATCATCAGCGGAAAATACACCAAGGACGGGAAGGCGGTCATGTTCAAGCACCGGGATTCCAGCTGCCAGGATGTGGCGGTGGAATATTTCCAGGGAGAAAAGTACAGGATGATGTGCCTTGTCAATGCCGACTGGCGCACCAATCCCCTGGCCAAAGTGCCTGCTGGAACGCATGAGGCATGGGCTGGTGAGAACGAAACCGGTTTTGCCATCATGAATACGGCCACCTATGATTTGAAGGATGACGACATTCCTGCCGATATGATGGACAGGGAAGGGATTCTCATGTACAGGGCCCTGGAGATTTGCGAAACCCTGGAAGATTTCGAGCATTTCCTGGATACTCTGTCCCGTCCTTTGTATGTGGAGGCCAACTTTGGAGTCATTGACAACAGGGGAGGAGCCGCCTACTATGAGGTGAACAATTACACATGGGTAAAGTTTGATGTGAACCGGGAACCTCTTGGATACCGGGTGGCAACCAACTTTACCATGACCGGCCGTCCGGAAGACCGAAAGGGCGTAGATCGCTATGTCAAGGCACATAAAATACTGGCTTCCAGCTATGTACCTATGGAAGAGTGGGATCATAATTTCCTCATCAAGAATATATCCTGCTCCGGAAAACCCATTCTCCGGGACATTACTTCCTGTGCCGTCACTTTTGAAGGAAATATCATGTGGGCAGCCCTTGGAAAACCGGATAAAGTACCTTGTTTACCTTATAAGTTATAAAATGTCCTAAATTTCTCCGTAAAAATGCTTATCTTTGCGGAATGACTGGTTCCTATGGGTGAAAATTTTTGAGGGAAATTTACCAAAAAGAAACATAAAGAATTTATTGAATCATTTCAAAACAGACTCTAAATTACCAATATTAAACTATATGGCCGACTCTAAACTTAATTCCAAAATTCCGGACGGACCGCTAAAGGATAAATGGTCCTCGAGAAAAAATTCCATCCGGGTTGTTTCTCCCAATAACAAGCGGAAACTGGAAGTGATTGTGGTAGGTACCGGTCTTGGCGGTGCATCTGCAGCTGCATCTTTGGGTGAGATGGGTTACAACGTCAAGATTTTCTGCATCAGCGACTCCCCCCGTCGTGCGCACTCCATTGCTGCACAGGGTGGTATCAATGCTGCCAAGAACTACCAGAACGACAACGACTCCATCTCCCGTCTGTTCTTTGACACCGTGAAGGGTGGTGACTACCGCAGCCGTGAAGCCAATGTATATCGTCTGGCAGAGGTCAGTGCAGCCATCATAGACCAGTGCGTTGCCCAGGGTGTTCCTTTTGCCCGTGAATATGGCGGATACCTGGCCAACCGTTCCTTCGGCGGTGTGCAGGTGAGCCGTACTTTCTATGCCCGGGGACAAACCGGTCAGCAGCTTCTTTTGGGTGCATATGCTTCCCTGAACAAGGAAATTGCCAATGGAACCGTGAAGAGCTATCCCCGTCACGAAATGCTGGATCTGGTGATTATCAACGGTGAGGCCAAGGGTATCATTGCCCGTAACCTGGTTACCGGTGAAATAGAGCGCTTCGGCGCCCACGCCGTGGTTCTGGCCACCGGTGGTTATGGAAATACTTATTTCCTTTCCACCAATGCCATGAACTCCAACGGTTCGGCCGCCATGCAGGCATATCGCAAGGGTGCCTTCTTCGCCAATCCCTGCTTTGCCCAGATTCACCCCACTTGTATCCCCGTGCACGGAGAGCAGCAGTGCAAACTAACGCTGATGTCCGAGTCCCTGCGTAACGACGGCCGCATCTGGGTTCCCAAGAAGAAGGAAGATGTGATGAAGCTCCGTAAACACGAGATTAAACCTTCCCAGATTGCGGAAGAGGACCGTGATTACTATCTGGAGCGCCGTTACCCGGCCTTCGGCAACCTGGTTCCCCGTGACGTGGCTTCCCGCGCCGCCAAGGAGCGTTGCGATGCCGGCTTTGGTGTCAACGAGACCGGCCTGGCCGTATTCCTGGATTTTGCAGATGCCATCAAGCGTCTGGGTCACCAGAGAGTGCAGGAGCGTTACGGCAACCTCTTCGACATGTATGAGAAGATTACCTCCGTTTCCCCCTGGAAGGAGCCGATGATGATTTATCCGGCCATCCACTATACCATGGGCGGTCTCTGGGTGGACTACGAACTTCAGACCACCATTCCTGGCCTGTATGCCATCGGAGAAGCCAACTTCTCCGACCACGGCGGAAACCGCCTGGGTGCATCGGCCCTGATGCAGGGTCTGGCAGACGGTTACTTCATCCTGCCTTATACCATCGGAGATTATCTTTCCCATAAGTTTGCAGAGCCAAAGACGGACACCAACGCCCCCGAATTTGAAGAGGCGGAAAAGGCCGTGAAGGAAAAGATTGCCAAGCTCTTTGCAGTAAAGGGTACCGAAACGGTGGACAGCCTTCACAAGAAACTGGGTCACATCATGTGGGAATACGTGGGTATGGCCCGTAATGAAGAAGGTCTGAAGAAAGCCATCGTGGAGATTGGAAAACTACGGGAAGAATTCTGGCAGAAGGTACGGGTGCCCGGAACCAACGAGGAATTCAACCAGGAACTGGAGAAAGCTCTGCGTCTGGTAGATTTCTTTGACATTGGTGAACTGATGGCCCGTGACGCCCTCAATCGCCGGGAATCCTGCGGCGGTCACTTCCGTGAGGAAATGCAGACCGAGGAAGGCGAAACCAAGCGTGACGACGAGAACTTCATGTATGTAGCCGCCTGGGAATACAAGGGCGAGGGCAAGGAGCCCGAGCTGCATAAGGAAGAACTCAAGTATGAAAACATCAAGATTGTAACCCGTAACTATAAAGACTAATCCCGATTATGGAATATAATGTGAAAGTATGGCGTCAGCGCAACGCCAAAGCAAAAGGCCATTTCGAGACCTACCACGTTACGGATGTGGAGGAAGATGCGTCGTTCCTCGAAATGCTTGATATCCTGAACGACCAGCTTATCCGCAAGGGTGTAGAACCCATCGCCTTCGACCACGACTGCCGCGAGGGTATCTGCGGTGCCTGTTCCCTGTATGTGGACGGCCGTGCCCACGGTCCGGACGACCAGGTAACCACCTGCCAGCTGTTCATGCGCCATTTCAAACCCGGTGCCACCATTACCGTGGAGCCTTGGCGCAGCGGCGCTTTCCCGGTGATCAAAGACCTGGTGGTGGACCGTACCGCCTTCGATAAGATCATGCAGGCCGGCGGTTTCATTACCGTCCGTGCCGGCAGCGCCCAGGATGGCAATACCATCCTCATTCCGCACGACGATGCCGAACTGTCCATGGATGCTGCCGCCTGTGTAGGCTGCGG
This sequence comes from uncultured Bacteroidales bacterium, assembly GCA_905235535.1. Lineage (GTDB taxonomy): Bacteria > Bacteroidota > Bacteroidia > Bacteroidales > UBA932 > Cryptobacteroides. The sequence goes on along the minus strand of CAJOLS010000003.1, from coordinate 16,590 downwards.
TGCCTGTGTGGCCACCTGTAAGAACGGTTCCGCCATGCTGTTTGTGGCTGCCCGCGTCAGCTCCCTGGCCCTGCTTCCTCAGGGAAGGCCGGAAGCTGCCCGCCGCGCCCGCGCCATGGTTGCCAAGATGGACGAACTGGGCTTTGGCAACTGTACCAACACCCGCGCCTGCGAGATGGAGTGTCCCAAGCATGTAACCATCGACCACATCGCCCGTTTGAACAGAGAATATCTGAAGGCCCGTTTCAGCGAGTAAGCTTTTTGAAAAGTGTAAGTATCGGCGGCCTTCAAAACGGAGGTCGCCGATGTTTTATTATTCTAATAGACGGGTTTTTACCTAATTTTGAAAGATTTAATATAAGTTACGATTTTTCATAATTAATCAAATATTTAAATAAAATTATAACCTATATTGGAATTAAATCTGGATATTAGGCAAATAATCATCATTATATTGCATTAATTGCATTTTCCAGGCGTTTGCAAAAGTAAAATTGTTTTTGAATCTTTGCAGCCAAATTTCGTTTTTATGCGGAATAATTGTAGTGTATTCGATGCAGAAAATTACTTTTTGTATCAATATTTTATGTTTAACTTATTTTCATGCTTATGAAAAAAATCAGACTTTTTTTCAGTATGATGGTATTGCTCGCTCTCTCCGTGAGTGCATTTGCACAGAATGTTACGGTGAAGGGTACTGTCAGGGACAGTAACGGCGATGCAATTCCCGGGGCAACGGTTCTTCTTCAGGGAAGTACCACAATTGGTACCGCTACCCTGACGGACGGAACTTATACTCTTACCGTACCTTCCAACGGTACACTCGTATTCACGTCTGTAGGTTACAGGGACGTGTCCGTTGCCGTCAACGGAAAATCCACCATCAATGTTGTCCTGGAAGATGACGCCGAGGTTCTTGAACAGGCCATAGCCGTGGGCTATGGTTCCGCCAAGAAAATCAGTTCCATCGTGGGTTCCGTATCTACGGTGAATTCCGAGACGGTCAGGAACGCCCCCTCCTCCTCTGCTCTGGACCAGTTGCAGGGTCAGGTGGCCGGTCTGTCTGTGTTGTCCTATTCCGGTATTGCCGGTGATAACGCAGTGTCCATGACTCTCCACGGTGTAGGTTCCCTGGAAGCAGGTACCGCTCCTCTTTATGTGATTGACGGCATACCTTCCTCCAGCACCGCCGTGATGAATATGAACCCGAACGATATCGAGAGCGTAAGCGTTCTCAAGGACGCTTCCGCCACCTCCATCTACGGCGCACGTGCTGCCAACGGTGTTGTGTACATTTCCACCAAGACCGGTTCTTACAGCTCCACCGCTTCTGTCACTTATCGTGGTCAGTACGGTGTGTCCACCCTGGCCGACACCTCCCTGTACGAGAGCATGATGACCAGCGATGAACTGATGGATTTTTGGGTTCGTGCAGGCATCCATACGCAGGATTACATCAATAGCACTTACTTGGACAAGGGTTATAACTATAACACTCCGTGGTACAAGTATATGATGGATCTTTGGAATCCTCAGTACCAGAACGACCTCACCATCGAAGGCGGCGGTTCCAAGGTTGCCTACATGGTGGCAGCTTCCCAGTATCACCAGAAAGGTTACACCCCCGGAAACTTCTTCGACCGTTATACCCTCCGTTCCAACGTGCAGGCTCACCCCACCAACTGGCTCAAGACAGGTGTAAACCTCAACCTGAGCATGTCCAGCACGCAGCAGAACCCTAACTGGGGTTCCGCAGCCAACGGCATGTCCAACTACACCTCCGGTGGTCTGTCCTTCCTCCTCATCCCCATGTATCCCGCATTGGATGAAGACGGCAAGGTTTATGAGAAGAAATTCCCCGGCCAGAACCGTATCACCCCCACGTACTATATGGAGAACCACATGGACCAGTACGACCGTTATGGCGTGAATGGCAATGTATTTGTGGAGATTGAACCCATCCGCAACCTGAAATTCGTCTCCCGTGCCGGTTTGGACGGTTATATCCGTCTGAACAACTGGGAAACCACTCCTTCTTATGTGGCTGCCAACGGCGGTACTGCAACGGTAGGTCACTCCAATGCCCTGGAGTATGCCGCCAATATCACCAATACCATAGAGTATTCCTTCCAGATTACAGACGACCACAAGATTTCCCTGCTGGCCGGTCATGAAGGTGTGAAGAATTACTACACTTATTTCTACGCTTCCTCCAATGGTCAGACCGATGACCGTCTGGTTCGTTTGAACGATGGTACTTCCGAGTCTCGTGCCATGAGCGAGAGCTATAGAGAAAGCCGTTTCCTCTCCTTCTTCGGCCACGCCGACTATACCCTTATGGACCGCTACATCTTTGATGTTACCGTCCGTAACGATGCCTCTTCCCGCTTCGGTCCCGATGTACGCAACGCTACCTTCTGGTCTGTGGGCGGCCTTTGGAACATCAAGAAGGAAAAATTCATGCGCAGTGCCAGCGCCGTTAACGACCTCCGTCTGAAGGTGAGCTATGGTACCCAGGGTAATGCCGATATCGGCGACTACAGCCATCTGGGCCTGATTGGCACCACCGGCAAGTATGCCGACGCCTCCGGAAGACACGTATCCCAGCCCGCTAACAGTCACCTTACCTGGGAGAAGCAGGGTCTGTTCACCGTGACCTTGACCGGCCGCCTGTTCAACAAGTTGGACTTTGATGTGGAATACTATAACAGGAAGACCACTTCCATGATTCTGGATGTTCCCCAGCCCTATACTGCCGGTATTACCGAAGCCACTTCCAACGTGGGTTCCCTGATGAACCAGGGTGTTGACATAACCCTTGGTTTTGACTTCCTCCGTGGCCGCGACTATTGGCTGCGTGCCAGCACCACCTTCAACTACAATGCCCAGAAGGTGACCGAACTGTTTGACGGCAAGCACACCTGGCCCATGTACAGCTACATGATTGCCTATGTGGTGGGCAGCCCTGTGATGTTCTATAACCCCATCTACGCAGGTGTAGATCCCGAAGACGGTATGCCCATGTGGTATCTCCCCGGCGATGATCCGGACATTACCACCATGGATCCCACCAGAACCACCAAGGTGTTTGATGAGGAAGGCCTCACCCAGAATACCGGCAAGAAGCGTTATGCACCCATCAATGGCGGTTTCTCCCTCTCCGGTGGTTGGAAGGGTCTCTCCCTCCAGGCCGACTTCTCCTATGTGCTGGGCAAGTACCTCGTATCCAACGACGGTTATTTCTATGCCAACCCCGCCAGCTTCTCCACGATGAATACCAACAAGGCCGTGTCCGACTTCTGGACGCCCGACCACCGCGACGCCAAGTGGCCCGACTGGTCCAAGGGTGCCGTGATGCAGTTTGATACCCACCTGCTGGAGGATGCTTCTTTCCTGCGTCTGAAGAATCTGCAGGTTGCCTACAGCCTTCCCAAGAAGGCCCTGGGCTGGCAGAAAGCCGTGAAGGAATTCAAGATTACCTTCACCGGTCGTAACCTGCTCACTTTCACCAAATACACTGGTATCGATCCGGAAATCAACTCCAACCTCACCTATGGTGTGGGTGGTAACTCCAAGCAGTTCCTGGGCGGTATCGAGATCAAGTTCTAACTCTTAATACGGAACGAATATGAAAAAGATACTCAATATCCTTGCTCTTAGCGCTGCCGTAGCTACGATTGCATCCTGCAATCTTAACTTGATGCCCAATAACGCTATAGCGTATAATCCGGAGCAGATTATAGAGTCTGAATCCGACCTGAACGGTTTTGAAACCGGTATGTTCTCTTATTTCCGTGGCACCCAGTACGGAGTGTTCAGCATTGCTTCCGAGGTTATGTGCGATGGCTTCAATGCCATGGCCGACTTTGGTAACAATTATGGTTCCATCCACCGCACGGACAATTCCTTCTCTGCCACCGATTACGATGCAGAAGATTCCTGGGAGAACCTTTATTATGCCATCATGCGCTACAATGTGGTGATTGAAGGCCTTAAGGTAAATGTTCCCGAAGATTTGCTCAAAAAGGCTGCCGTAGTGCGTGGTGAAGGTTACTTCTTCCGTGCCGACGCTTACCTCCGCCTGGTGCGTCTTTATGGAAAGGCTTATGGCCAAGGTAGTCCCGCCAGCGACCTGGGTGTTCCGATCGTGCTGGTTTACGACCAGACCGAACGCCCTGCCCGTAATACCGTTCAGGAAGTGTATGACCAAATCAAGGCAGACCTTGATTCCGCGGCCGTCCTGCTGGCCGGTATTCCCGGTGCCGTCCGTGCCCAGAAACCTACCATCGACGCCGTCAATGCCCTTTATGCCCGTTATTATCTGGACACCAAGAGCAATGCCAACGCTGTTGCTTCCGCCCAGAAGGTAATAAACTCCGCCGCCGGTTATGCCCTTTCTTCCACTGCGGAGGAAATGAATGACGAGTGGTATCTGGATAAAGGCAAAGAGCCCGTCATGCAGCTCTACGCAACCTATAACGAGCGCCCCAACCGCAATTATGATGCTTGGACTAACACAAGCCGTGATGAAACGATGGGAGATTATTTCCGTCCTTATTACATCCCGTCTTCCAACTTGATGAGCCTGTATGCAGACGGAGATCTCCGTCTGGCCCAGTGGTTCGACAATGAAGATCACTATGTGTTCTACAACAGCGACTACCACAAGGGTGAGTTCTATGTCTTCACCAAGTATCTGGGCAATCCCGCCCTGCGCTCTGCACCTACGGCCGTTCCTGACGGCTATCAGGCTGTCAAGCCCATTCTGATTAGTGAAATGTACTTGATTGTGGCAGAAGCCGGCGATGGTTCCGTTGCCAAGGAGGCCTTGAATACTCTTCAGGCTGCCCGCGGTGCCGCCACCACCGAAGCTACCGCTGAAAATGTCCACAATGAGTGGTTCAAGGAGACGGTGGGTGAAGGAACCCGCATGATTTGCCTCAAGCGTTGGAACGAAGGCTTCAGCAGCCGTACCGGCCAGGCCGGTGCTATTGCCAATGGCGCCCTGGCCCAAGGTCCCGCTTACGAAGCCAAGTCTCTGCCCGCCGGTGATTATCACTATCTGTGGCCTGTCCCGTCCCACGAGTTCGAGGTGAACTCCAACCTTGTTCAGAATCCCGGTTATACCGCCGCCGAGTAATATTTTAAATGATGAAAAGTATGAAAAACATAGCCAAAATCATTGCTGCGGGTTCTGTGCTTTTTGCACTGGCCGCCTGTTCGCACGTGGCCAAGTACACCACCGAGGATTTTGTAGCCGTCAGTGGAACTTCCTATACTGTTTCGGAATCCACCGCTACATTCAACGTTGCCGTGTGTGCTTATCCTGTTAATGGCCAGTCCAATACCACTGTCACTTTTGACGTGAAAAACGGTTCGGCCATAGCCGGTGAGGACTTTACCTTCACTCCTGCCAACGGTGTTCTCACCTTTGCCGGCGAAGAAACCCAGAATATCACCATTACCATTATCGGTCAGCCCGGTGTGTTCACGGGAGACAAGAATTTTGTCATTGAACTGAAGGATGCCTCCAATAACTATAGCTTGAATCATTACACGCAGACCAGGGTCACCATCAAGGATGAAGACCATCCGCTCACGGACCTGTTCGGCAATTATGATCTTGTTGGTATATCTTTCTATCCGGATGATGGTTATTACAATGTAGTTGTTCCTATGACCATCAAAGCGTACGACGGGGATGTTACCAGAATTTGGATGGATGGATTTGTGGCATTTAACCGGCAAGACTGGTGGGGGGGATATTTTGTGGATTCCAGCCTTTACGGTATCGTTTCTGACGACCATACCACCATCACCATTCCTGTTCCTCAGGCAACGCCTACCAAGGCATCGGCCTTTGGCCTTGATGAATATTTCACTATGTATAAGTGGGACAGCGCTGCCGAAAATTTCATTTCTACGGAAGACAAGATTGTCTTTACGCTGGATGAGGAAAGCGGGGCATACGTTACGACGGATCCTTACGGATTCTCTACACCTTCTGAAGTTGGAGGCGGCATGTTCTATTATGATATGAATATGTTCTCTGATCAGTCCCCCACCTATTTTATCAAGCAAAAGTAAAATAAATATCAAGGCCCGCCCGCCCATCGAGCGGGCCTTTTCATCTTTTCGGGTGATGAAGATTTTCCATAAATTATTGATAATTGGAACTTTGTTCCTCCTGTGTATTTCCGGGAAGGCTCAGCGGTTTACTCCCAGAGATACCTGGCCTTTTCTGTATGAGAACTTCTCAGACGGCGTCATCTTCTCCCAAAATGGAAATGAACTCCTGAGTGCCAAGTTCAACGTCTCCGTCCTGAACCAGAAATTGTATTACCTGAAAGGGGAAACCATTATGGAGGCCGATATGGTCCGCCTGTATGCTGCCAAGATCAAGGCTGGACTGGAGGAGGACATCTACGTGAACGTAGGAGCCAAGATGTATCGCGTCCTGGCCGAGTCTGACGGAGGCGCCGCCCTTCAGGCTGATATTCTGGACGTAGAGCGTTACAACAAGGCCAGTATAGGCTACGGCGTAACGTCCTATACGGCTTCTACCCAAAACGTGTCCGGACTGGCCATGGAGAGCGCCGCAGGTGTCAATATCAACCAGGCCCAGGCTTCCAAAGAGGGAGGAGAATCCCTTCCAATCCTGGAGAAAAAATACATCTTGTATGGCCAGGGCCGCATTGTCCCCGCCCTTAAGCGGGAAGTGATGGATGTTCCCGGCCTGGACAAGGATGCCGCAAAAGAATTCTTCAAACAGAACAAAATCAAATGGAACAACGGCACCTCCCTAACCCAGGTGGCCGATTTTCTGACTAATAACCTTAAACATGAATAAACGTTTTGACGGAATCTTACTGGGGACCCTTGCCCTTCTCTGTGCCTGTCAGAGGACCCAGCCTCAGGAGACCGCCCTTCTTATGCAGGAGACCAGGCAGGCCACCCCTACAGCAGAAGAAAAGGGAGGCATTTACCTTAGCGGAATTGCCAATATCTATCTGGACGAAGAGACGGTCCGGATGATTGAAGAGGGAGTTGTATCCACGAAGGCTGCGTCCTTTAACGATGCACTTGGAGAAGTGGGTATCTCCAGTATGGAGCGAGTGTTTCCATATGCCGGTGAATTTGAACAGAGGACCCGGGAAATGGGGATGCATCGCTGGTACAGGATTCATTATAGTCCCTCTGTGAAAACAGATAAAATGTCCACTCTGGTCAAACAAATTCCCGGAGTGCAGCAGTTTGAGCCGGTGGTCAAAGCCCAAACCACCCATGTGCCTTTTAACGATCCCAGACTGGGCGAGCAGTGGCAGTATTGGAACGACGGTTCCGCCTCTTCCAAGTGGCAGGCGGGCGCTGATATGGGAGTTTATCCCGTATGGCGTTATTTCACTACCGGAAATCCCAAGGTAATTGTTTCTGTTGTGGATGGCGGCGTCCATCTGAATCACGAAGATTTGTCCGGCAATGTTTTGCCGGAGTACAGTTATAATTTTATCGCCCAATCAGACTATGTGACGGCCACCGAACACGGAACGCACGTTGCCGGCATCATAGCGGCCGTCAACAACAATGGAATTGGTGTCAGCGGAATGGCCGGAGGAGATGCCGCCAAGGGCGAGCCTGGCTGCAAGATTATTTCATGCCAGGTTTTTTCTGATGAAGAAGTTGAGGGAAGCGCGAGTTTTGAAAATGCTGTCAAATGGGGGGCCGACCACGGTGCTGTGTTAAGCAATAACAGTTGGGGTTATGATTTTGGCAAGGGTGATGAATTTGATGCGGAAAGAGCAAAATCTATGCATGAATTCTTCCTCCTTCCCAATTCCGGAGAGGGAAAAAGCGCCTTGAAGGACGCCATAGATTATTTTAACCAGTATGCGGGCCTGGATGCAAACGGCAATCAGGTGGGACCGATGGCCGGGGGTGTGGTCTTTTTCTCTGCAGGTAATGATAACCGGTTCTGGGGTTCTCCTGCCAACTATCCGGGTGTGGTGGCGGTAGGTGCCATCGGCCCTCAGGGCGGACGTGCCTATTACTCCAACTACGGAGACCCCGACGACCCGACGATAACAGACTGGGTGGATATCTCTGCAACGGGCGGAGATTCCAACTATGGGATGATTCTGAGTACGCTTCCCGGCAATACGTACGGCCGTTATCAGGGCACTTCTATGGCTTGCCCCCACGTTACCGGCGTGGCGGCTTTGCTGGTTTCCTATTTTGGAGGCCCCGGTTTCACGCGTGAGATGCTGCTGGAAAGGATGCTGAACAGTTCCAACCCGGTGGTTACCCTGGAACATCAGAATATTGGAAAGATGTTGGATGCAACGGCTGCCTTCACTTATGGGGAAGACAGAACCCCTTCGGCGGTGACAGACCTTTCTGCTGAGGCCCGCTCCAATACGGTTACCCTTTCGTGGAGCGTAACGGGCTCCGGCAAACTGCCGGCGGCAGGATATACGGTTTTCTTTGGTACGGATAAAGATGCTGTAGAGGCGGCGACTCCGGCCAAGGCAGGCGGCGGAGTTCAAAAGGCGACAATGGTGGCTTCCGGCCTGGAAATTGGGGAAACCCTGTCCCGGACCTATTCCTCCCTCGCATTTGAAACCCCGTACTGGTACAAGGTAATGGGTTTCGACAAGGTTTTGTCCTATTCAGAGGCTTCGGACGTGGTTGGAGTTGTGACACAGGCCAACCTGCCTCCGACGATTGTTCCTTCCGAACCAATAGACCATCTTTCTCTCCACACGTATGAGACCTTGAAACTATCCTTTGTCATTTCGGAGCCGGACGGCCATGGCGTTACCTGGACGGTCTCTCCGGGGTCAACGGCAGAAAACTGGCTTCCGACCGATGACGGCTATTCACTTTCTATTGCAGGAGCCTTGGCAGAAGAAGGAACCTACACGGCCACCATCACTGCAACCGATCAGTACAATGCCTCTTCCACTTTGGATGTGGAATATACTATTCTTTACAATACCCCGCCAAGAGTGATTTCTTCTATTGACAATCAGTTGTTCACCAGCAAGAACGAAGAGAAGACTCTGGAGTTGTCCCAACATTTCAGCGACCCGGACGGTGAAGCGCTCAGCTATGAAGTGTCCAATACGGCCCAGTCTGTGATGCATGCTACCGTCAATGCGGGAATCCTGTATATGACGGCCTTTACGGATGGCTCCGGTGCTGTAACGGTAACGGCCAGGGATGCGCAGGGTAAATCGGCCAGTATCGAGTTCCTGACGGCCGTCCGCACTGGAGAAGCCGTTCTGGCCTATCCCAATCCCGTTGTGGATAATCTTTACCTGACCAACCGGGAACTGAATGCCCAGAGTATGACTCTTCGCCTTGTAAGTGCTACGGGTGGCCTGGTGTATGAAGGTACGGTGAGCGGCAGCGCCTTTGAACCGGCGGTGGTGGACCTCTCCGGCCTGGCTCCCGGCGTCTATTCGGCCACCATCGGCCTGGGAGGCAATGAGTATAAGCAAACCGTCGTTAAAAAGTAAATGAGCATGAAAAAGAGCATTCTTATATCTTTGGTGGCGGTTTTACTGCCTGTGGCGCTTTTTGCGCAGGAGTCCCCGGCCCTTCCGTTTATCCGGACAGACCGCAGCGCCGTTACGTCGGCCATGGGCGGGGCGGAGGCCCTGTCTCCCCTGTACAACCCGGCTGCGGTTCCTTTCCGTGGCAGCGACGTGGCATTCTCTTTCCAGAGCTGGGCTCCCGGCGGGGCCAAAAGCACCAACATGAACCTGACGGGCGGTTTCCGGATTGGTAAACGACTGGCCGTTAATTTTATAGGAGCCTATCAGAACGGAAAGGAATACCCTTTGTATGACAATACGGGCATAGGGAAATCCACCTTTGCCCCTTCCGACCTTCTGGCAGGAGCCGGCGTGGGATTCGCTTTTACGGATTTCCTTTCCATAGGCGTGAACGTCAAGTTTGCCCAGAGCACCGTAGCGCAGGGAAGCAGCTACAACGCCGTTGCCGGAGACGCTTTCCTGCTGTTTAAGATGAAGGGTTTCAGCGCCACCGCCGGGGTGGCCTCCCTGGGAACGCCCGTGAAATCCGGAGAGCGGAAGTTCGGCCTTCCCGCCTCTGCCAAAGTGGGGCTGGGCTATGACCTGGCCTTCGGGACCGGCGCCCTTTGTTTTGCGGCCGATGCCGACGTGTTCTTCACCGGCGGCGTAGGTGCGGCCCTGGGCGCCCAGTACGGCTGGAACGACATGGTGTTTGCGAGGGCGGGTTTCCACCTGGGAACCGGCAACGCCCCGCTTCCCACCTATGCCTCCGTGGGTCTGGGTGTCAAGTTTGTGGGAATCCACCTGGACGTGAGCTACCTCCTGGGGAACGCCGTGCTGGGCAATACGCTTTGCGCGGGAATAGGCTACGCTTTTTAGAGTCTGTTTTGAATCATTTCAAAACAGACTCTTAGGCTACCACAGGAAATTATTGAAGGGATACCGTCCCGCATGAATCTCCGCAACAATCTTGTAAAGGTCGTTGCGGAGTTTTTCCATGCCGATTTTCTCCCGGGCCGATATAAAGATGCAGGGGGTCTTTTCCTCTGCGATCCAGCTGTTCTTGAGCTCTTCCAGTGTGCGGTTTACAGGCTGCTTGGGCTGCAGGGAGAATTCGTCGTAGGGCTCGTAGGTGTAGGCGTCCACTTTGTTGAAGACCACGTACACGGGCTTGCCCGCCGCGCCGATTTCCCGCAGGGTCCTTTCCACCACTTCCATCTGCTCCTCGAAGCCGGGGTGGGAAATGTCCACCACGTGCACCAGCACATCGGCCTCCCTCACCTCGTCCAGGGTGCTCTTGAAGGCTTCCACCAGCTGCGTGGGCAGTTTGCGGATGAAGCCTACGGTGTCGCTCAGGAGGAAGGGGACGTTCTCGATGACCACCTTTCTCACGGTGGTGTCCAGCGTGGCGAACAGCTTGTTCTCCGCAAACACGTCAGATTTGGCCAATAAATTCATCAAAGTGCTTTTCCCTACGTTGGTATATCCCACGAGGGCCAAACGCACCAGAGAGCCTCTATTGCCCCTTTGCGTGGCCATTTGCTTGTCCACTTTCTTCAGGTCTTCCTTGAGCTTGGAAATTCTCTGCTTTACAATGCGGCGGTCTATCTCTATCTGGGTCTCACCCATACCGCCTCGGGTTCCCATGCCGCCGCGCTGCCGCTCCAGGTGCGTCCACATACCGGCCAGGCGGGGGAGCATGTAGTTGTAGTGCGCCAGCTCCACCTGCATCTTGGCATAGGAGGTCTTGGCCCGCTGGGCAAAGATTTCCAGGATGAGGGACGTTCTGTCTATGACGTCGCTGCACGCAATAACCTTCTCGATATTACGCTGCTGCATGCCCGTGAGCTCGTCGTCGAAGATAACGTACTCTATCTCGTTCTCCTGACAGTATTCCTTGATTTCCTCCAGTTTGCCCGGACCTATGTAGGTGGCCTTGTCCGGCCGGTCCAGGCGCTGGGTGAACATCTTGTCGGGGATGGCGCCGGCGGTTTCGGCCAGAAACGCCAGTTCGTCCAGGTATTCCTGCACCTTGCGTTCGCCGCCCTTTTCCAGGATGACGCCCACAAATACGGCTTTGTTGGTCTTGAATTCACTCATAAGGCCGCAAAGGTACGAATATTATCCAAAATACTGCAAGGTTCTGAGCATTTCAAAAATCATGTCCACATATTGGGAGGAAGTGTGGTCCCAGCGGAAGCCCAGACGATGCAGGATTTGCATGGTGTACACGGTGGAGGAGAGGGTTTCCACGCCCTGCGTTTCCGCGTTGGACTGCTGGTATGCCACCAGAGGGGCCATGATGCGGGTTTTGGCGGGGTTGGCGTTCGCTTCTTCCACGCGGCGGGCGAATTCTTCCATTTCCACGTATTCCAGCGGCCGTCCGTCAATTTTCTCCAGGCGGGTGAAGATATCGTCCATGGGGATGATATGGTTGTTGGAAACGTTGAATACGCAGTTTTCCAGCGGGGTGGTGGCCAGCAGCACCATGGCCTGGGCCGACTGGTCGATGGGCGAGAACTCCATCTGTCCTTCCAGCATCTGGTACGGGCAGGCGCCCAGCATCTTGAGGGCCTTGAGGCGGCCCATGGAGGCGTTGGCGTTGAGGTTCACCTGGAATTCTCCGTCCTGGGCGCGGGGCGAAAGGTTGCCGGCGCGAAGAATCTTGGCCTTGAGTTTTCCGTGGACCATGTGCTCCAGGATGTGCCTTTCGGCCAGGAACTTGGAATGGACGTACTGGTTGTCCGTGAGCTGGCCGAAGAAGAGCATCTGCTCGGTAAGGATGCCCGGAACATTGCCCGGGGTTAGGCCGCCCACGCTTTCGGTGGACACGTGTACCAGATACGCGCCGTTCTTTTCGCAAAGCTCCACCAGGTTCTTGACGCCGCCGTAGTTGATATCCTCGATGTCCGTTCCCTTGGAGAAGTGCTTCACGTTGGCCGCGCAGTTGAACACCATGTCTATATCCTTGAGCGCAGCCAGGGTTTCCGGCCGGGTAATGTCTCCCGCCACGGGCCTGATGCGCGTTCCAAAGAGACTGCGGTAGTCTTTTTCAAAGTAGTACACCAGCATTTCCTTGAGGCGGCGCTCCGGGGTGAGGGTTCCCTTTTCGCGGAGGAGGCACCAGACGGTGGTGTCCGGCCCGGTGGTTTCCAGCAGCTCCTTGAGCACGTGGATGCCCAGGAAGCCGGTGGCGCCGGTGAGGAGGATATTCCGGCCCGGGCGCAGGCGTTTTCCCTTGAGGAAGGACTCCAGGTTGTTCTGCGAGAGCAGCGTGTCGATGGCCGAATAGTCGTAATCCGTAATGTTGGCATCCTGGTCTGCGGGGCCCTGGCCGCCTCCGAGGAAGGCGGCCAGCGAGCGGGCCGAAGGATGGGAGAAGACGTCGGAATAGGCAAAGTGCAGGCCCTGCTTCTCGGCGCTCACCATGACGTTGGTGACCATGAGGGAAGAGCCACCCAGGTCGAAGAAGGAATCGGTGGCACTCACCTTTTCTACGCCCAGAACTTCTCCGAAAATGGCGCAGAGGGCCTTTTCCGTTTCTCCCACGGGTGCAATGTACTCGTCCATGGAAGAAGGCGTGGCCTCCGGCAGGGCCTTGCGGTCCACTTTCTGGTTTACATTGAGCGGGATGGCGTCCAGCTGCATCCAGGCGGCGGGCACCATGTACGGCGGCTTGCGCTCCCGGATGAAATCGGCCGCAGCCTTGGTGTCGAAGGTGCCTTCGGCCACCACATAGGCGGCCAGGAACTTGCCGCCGGACGGGGCGTCGAAGGCCTGAACGGTCACGTCCTTCACGCCCGGGAATTCCTGCAGCACGCCCTCCACTTCCTTGAGTTCGATGCGGAAACCGCGGATTTTCACCTGGCGGTCTTTCCGGCCTACGAATTCTATGTTTCCGTCGGCCCTGTACCTTACAATGTCTCCGGAGCGGTACAGCCGCACACCGGGCCGGAAAGGGTTTTCAATGAAGCATTCGGCCGTTTTCTCCGGGTTGTTGAGATACCCGCGGCCTACGCCCACGCCGCCGATGAGCAGTTCTCCGGCAGCGCCCACGGGCAGACGGCGCAGGTTGCTGTCTGTCACGTACAGCTGTACATTGGACAGGGGATGGCCGATGGGGATGTTCTCCTCGCGTTCCTGCACGCGGAAGACGGTGGAGAAAATGGTGCATTCCGTAGGGCCGTAACCGTTGTAGAAGGCATAGGAAGGCGGCGGCATGGAAATGAGCTTTTCTCCGCCCACGGACAGGTGTTTGAGAATGGGGTTGTCCGGGAAGTTCCGGGCATACATCACGCCCACCTGGGTGGTCATGAAACTGTGCGTAACGCCGTTGTCTGTGAGGAAGCGGTCCAGGGCGCCCAGATCGTGCCTTACTTCTTCCGGAATGATGCAGATGCAGGCGCCGCAGGCGAGGGCGGGGTACTGGTCCATCATATTGGCGTCAAAGCCATAGCTGGCAAAGGCGGCCACCTTGTCTCCGGGCCGGAGCTTGTAATAATCTTTGTACCAGGCGCAGAAATTGACCAGGTTGCGGTGCTCCAGCATACAGCCCTTGGGCGTGCCTGTGGAGCCGGAAGTGTACAGAAGGATATACAGGTTTTCCGGCTTGGGGAGATGGCCGGTCAGGGCCGGCCATGACGTTCCCTCCGTCATGCCCGGCAGCGACCGGGCATCCAGCTGGTCCGTGGTGAGCACGGGGCCCTTGTAATCCCCGACCAGCGGAACCAGTTCCTTGTCGGCAATCAGGAGCTTGGCGTGGGAATCCTGGATCATGAAATTGAGGCGCTCCGGCGGGTAGGAAGGGTCCAGCGGCTGGTACGCGCAACCGGCTTTCATGGCGGCCAAGGACGCCTTGGTCATCCATGTGTTGCGGTTAATGAGCACGGCCACAACCTCTTCTTCCTTGAGGCCGAAAGTAAGGATTTTGGCGGCCAGGGCGTCTGTGTAGCGGTCCAGCTCCCGGTAGCTGATAGTTTTGCCCTCAAAGAGCACGGCCGGGGCGTCCGGGGTGGCTATGGCCTGTTTGCGGAAGAGATCCACCACTGTCTGGCTCAAATCTACCTCCTGGGTATAGCTGTTGAAGCTGTCCAGCTGCCGGAGGCGTTCTCCGTCCACAAAAGGAATCTCCGTGAGGGTTATGTCCTTGAGCATACCCCTTACCACGCATTCCATGGCGTCTGCGAAGGATTGGATCAGAGGCTCTGTATATAGGCTGTCGTCGTACGCCAGGGCCAGCTCGGGGGCTTCTTCCGTACCTTCGATGAAGATGCTCAGGGGAAACTTGGGCGTGTCCTGCGTAAGGAGTTCTTCTTCAAGCGGTTGCCCGTTGATGGTGTACTTTTCCACCAGGCCCACCTGGTACGCCAGCATCACGGCCGGATGGAAGTCATAGGCCGATGCCACCCGGGCGAAGGGATAGTTCTGGAAGGAGAGGGTGGTGGCAAAATTGCGGTCCGTTTCCCGGAGGAAATCGGCCACCTTCCGGTCCCCCACTTCGCCGGAGAGCGGCATGGTGTTGACGAACATGCCGAAGGTGTCGGCGCAGCGCATATCGCTGCGGCCGTTGGCCACGGTGCTCATAAACACTTTCCGTTTGCCGCAGAAGGCGCTTACGGTGACAAAGGCGGCCCCCAGGAAGTAGCTGGCCGGGGAGATGCCCAGCGCATGGCAGCGTACCATGACGTCGGCCCCCATTTTCTTTCGGAGCCAAACCTCATGACCCACTTCGTCTTCCTGCGGTCTCTTGTCCGGGATTACGCCGGTTTCTTCTTCCTTGCCGGCCATCTGCTCTGCGATGAAGGCTTCGGCCTGCTTGAATTCTTCGCTGTCCTGATAGGCTTTCTGGTCCTTAGCGTAGCGGAAATAGGTGTAGTCTTCCTTCTCGGGTTCCTTGCCTTCCAGGGCGTCCGCGAGCTGGGCCAGGAAAACGTCGTAGGAGTGGCCGTCAAAGATGAGGTGGTGGAAATCGGCCATCAGGCGCACCTTGCCGGGCGTTTGGACAATATTGAGCCGATAGAGCGGGCCGGAAAGGTCGAAGGGCTGCATGAAAGATTCTTTGAGCGCTTCGTAGTCCTCTTCGCCTCGGAGCTTGACGGAAGGAATCTCCGGGTCTGGTTTTCCGGGCACCAGGAACACTTTTCCGTCTCTCTGCTCCAGCCTTCCGGTAACACCGGGATGTGCCTCTAAAATGGCAAGCAGGGCTTTTTTAAGGGCCGACGCCTCTGTGCCTTCCGGGAAGGTGAGGATGAAGGGCAGGTTGTACGCCGTGGACGAGGGGTTCCGGACGCAGTCCAGGTACAGGCCCGTCTGCTGGAAGGTGAGCTCCTGGGGCGCGTCTTCCGTGGTAGATTCTTCGCTTCGCTCAGAATGACAGGCGTCGCGACGGGCGTCGCCGGCCAGCAGTAGTTTAAGAACATCGTTTTCAATGCTTTGCAGGCTGGCGGTCTTGGCAAAACTGTTCATGTCCGGCTCCAGGCCGTAGCGTTTGTACAGCTCGGTGGCCAGGCGAAGGGCGCCCAGGGAAGACAGGCCGCTGTAATACAGAGGGTCCGTTAGGCCGAAGCCGCCTATTCCCACACTCTCTTTGACAATGCCGCTAATCTCTTCTTCCAGCACGTTGAGCGGGGCCACGTGGGCTTCCTGCTTGTGCTCCTGCGGCTCCGGTTTGGGCAAGGCCTTCACGTCCACCTTCTGGTTTACGTTGAGCGGAATGGCCTCTATCTGCATGGTGACGGCCGGCACCATATACGGGGGCTTCTTGCTGGCAATGAAGTTGTTCAGCTGCTGGATATCAATTTCCTTGGGGCTTACGATGTACGCCGCCAGGAACTTGCCGGCACCTACGCCGGGTTCGTCAAAGGCCTGCACCGTAACATCCTTGATGTCAGGAAATTCACGGATAATGGCCTCTACTTCCTTGAGTTCTATGCGGAAACCGCGGATCTTGACCTGACCGTCTTTTCGGCCCATGTATTCTATCTTTCCGTCCTCCCTTTCCCGGACAATGTCTCCGGTGCAGTATGCGCGGGAGTACATGGGGTCTTTGTCAAAG
>CAJOLS010000002.1 GCA_905235535.1 uncultured Bacteroidales bacterium | reverse complement strand
CGCTGGAGAGCCGCATCCAACTTGGTCAGTTTATAGACGATATCCTTATCCAAATCGAATATGCGCCTGTCATACTGACGGAGTTGCTGGATACGGTCCTCCGGCACGTAACTACCCTTGATCAGATCCTTGTGAAGGCAGGTCGCTATCCATTCCGCCTCCTTCACATCGCTCTTTTTGCCGGGAAGTTGTTTAATGAAGAATGGATTAACCAGCTTCAAATCGAAATAAGGCTCCAATACACGCCATATGGGCATCCAGTAGATGCTGGTGCGCTCCATACAGACTTCCGACACATCATACTCGCGCATTCTTCCGAGCATCTGTTCGAGTTCCGTCGCATAGGCATAATAAATTTGGGACATCAAGCCCGTTAAATATAACTATTGCGGCGCCGGAAGGCGATGACCGCTCGCCAACAAAGATAAGACAGCGGTCTTGATTTTTATATAAACTGGCCTATAATCGCCAGATTTTATATAAATTTGCAGACATGAAAAGGATACAAACCCTTGTGCCTGCTGTCCTGATGCTGAGTGCCTGTCAGTTTTCTGTACCGCACCCGGACAGGGAAACCGCCCGTCTGCTGAAGGAACTGGACGGTTACATCCAGGCCCGGGACATGTATGTGGTGCAGAAGCGGAACCGGATAGACGCCCTGTCCAACATTTCCCGCGAACAGGCCGACCCGGGCCGCCGCTACGAACTGGAGATGAAAACCGCCGATGAATATTTCTCCTTCAGCTTCGACTCCACCCAGACATACCTCAAGCGCTGCATAGACCTGGCCGGGACAAACCTTGAAAGGGCCGCCCTCGCTTCCATCCGTCTGGCAGAACTCTACAGCAAAGCCGGCAACTACATGGAAGCCAACGAAATCCTGTACGCCCAGACAGACACCACGATTCTGGATGAAGCGGGCAAAAACGCCTATATGCTGGCCCTGTATAACTTCAGCCACGACCTCAGCGGCAACTCCGGCATGGTGGAACGCCTGTCCATCCCGCCGGAGGCCCCCTACCGAGACCGCCTGCTGCAATGCCTGCCGGAAAACTCCGAAACCTGGCGGGAGCTGCTGCGGGACCGCTTCATGGCGCAGGGGAACCTGTCCGCCGCCGACAGCGTGAGCCGCGTACTCATGAATAACTGCCGCCCGGAAGACCGCCGATACGCCATCCACGCTTTCTACCGTTCGGAGATTGCCGGCATGGACGGTCGCTACGCAGAGCGCTTGCACTGGCTGGTGAAATCGGCGGAATGTGACATCATGAATGCCGTGAAGGACTACGCCTCCCTGACGCTGGTGGCCACCGATGTCCTTCCGACAGATGTGGAGCACGCTTTCCGATACCTGCAGATTGCCCAGCAGGACGCCCTCTTCTATAATGCCAAACTGCGTCCCTGGCAAATTTCCCGTTATTTGCAGGAAGCCCAGGACGCCTATATAGAACTTCAGGCAAAGAAACAACAGACGGCCCAAGTCTTACTTATCCTTTTGGGCGTATTAACCGTCATCCTTCTTTTCCTCGCCCACTTCCTCGTCACCCGTTCCCGCAAACTCACGCGCATGCGGCACGAACTGGAGAACTTGAACTCCCGGCTGGAAACCGCCAACATCACCCTCAACGACCTCAACCGTCAGATTACCCGCGCAGACCAGGTGAAACGGGACTATATCCTGGAATTCCTGCGGGACCTCTCGGAACAAATTGCCTTTTTGCGTTCGGAGGACAACCACTCCCGCAACCTGCTCAAGCAGGGCAAGGCCAATGAGCTGTTGAAAGAACTGTCCATCAACAGCCACAGCGAGCAGGCGCGGGAAAAATTTTACGAGACCTTCGACCGCACCTTCCTGGGTATGTACCCGCATTTCATCGAGGACTTCAACGCCCTTTTGCAGGAAGACGCCCGGCTCTCCCCGCCCAAAGGCCGCCTCAGCACCGAACTCCGCATCTTCGCCCTCATCTGCCTGGGTGTGGATGACAGCAAGCAGATTGCCTCCATGCTGGACTACTCCGTGAGCACCATCTACAATTATAAGGTAGAAGTCAAGAACCACGCCCTCGGCGAACGTGACGCCTTTGAACAGACGGTGAAAAACCTGGGAAAATAGCTCTACAGGCCTCGCAGGGCCGATTCAATCTCTTCCTCGCGGCCTTCCGGGATGACGGGAGAGAGAAATGAGAGCATCTGGAGGGTGCGGGCCTCGGCCTCGGGGATGCCGCGGGAGCGCATGTAGAAAAGCTCATCGGCGTTGAGCCGGCCCACCGTGGCCCCGTGCGAGCACTTGACGTCGTCGGCATAAATCTCCAGCTGGGGCTTGGTGACCACCTTGGCCTCCTCTGTGAGCACTATGTTGTGGTTTTCCTGGAAGGCCTCCGTCTGCTGGGCGTCCGGGGCCACCACGATTGTTCCGTCAAAACGCACGTCGGCCCGGCCACCGGCTATTCCGTTGATGAGCTGGGTACTGTGGCAACCCGGGGCGCGGTGGTGCATCAGCACACGGATGCGCACCTTCTCATCGGCCTTGCAAAGGTACAAAACCTTGATATGGGCTTCCGCCCCGGGGCCCGCCAGGTCTATGCTTATCTCCAAGTCCCGGCTTTCCCCCGGCAGAATCACGTACTGCAGCTCCAGCTTTTCGCCGGATTGTACCTGATACTGCCCTTTCGGGGGTTCGATATATCTTCCGTGGCCCATATCAGAACTGGTCAAAGCCCTTGGATTCGATGGCGTCTATGAGCTCCCGGCCCCCGGTTTTCACTATGCGGCCGGCCTTGAGCACGTGCACCACGTCCGGCTGCACATACTCCAGAAGCTTGTGGTAGTGGGTAATGATGATGGCCGATTTCTCCGGGCTGCGGAGGGTGTTCACGCCATCGGCCACAATCTTGAGGGCATCCACGTCCAGGCCGCTGTCCGTCTCGTCCAGGATGGAGAGCACGGGGTCCATAAGGGCCATCTGGAATATCTCGTTGCGCTTTTTTTCTCCTCCGGAGAAGCCCACGTTCACCTCACGCTTGGCAAATTCCGGCTTCATCTGCACCAGGGCCATCTTCTCCTTCATCAGTTTGAGAAAATCTCCGGCCTTCATTTCCGGCTGCCCCTGCGCCTTCCGTTTGGCGTTCACCGCCGCCTTCATGAAAGCCGTGATGGTGACGCCGGGAATCTCTATGGGATACTGGAAACTGAGGAAAAGACCGGCCCAGGCACGCTCCTCGGGGCTCATGGCCAGAAGGTCCTGCCCTTTGTAGAGAATGCTGCCCTCCGTGACTTCGTAGTCCGGACGGCCCGTGAGGACGGCACTGAGGGTGCTTTTGCCCGCCCCGTTGGGGCCCATGACGGCATGCACTTCCCCGGGCCTGATTTCCAGGTCTATCCCCCTGAGGATTTCCTTGTCGCTTATACGGGCGTGTAAATTATGTATTTCCAGCAGTTTATCCATTTTTTCTGTAAAGTTTCATCCAGGTGGCCAGGGACCACAGGCCATTGATCAGGTACAGTGCGCAAACAATGGGCATAAAGACGTTGCCCACGCTCAGGTGCAGCATAATCTGGGTTACGTTCACGGCCAGCCACACCAACCAGCAATCCCACTTCTTGAGGGAGGAGAGCAGCTGGGCCAGCAGGATGAGGGCGGTGACCACGGAATCCAGGTAAGGGTGAGGGTCGGCCGGGAACAGGCGGTCCAGCAGCCAGCCCCAGGCAAAGGCCACCAGCAGCACCCCGAACAGGCAAATCAAGCGTTCCTGGCCGGAGAGCATGCTCACGCGAAGGGAACGGCGGTCTACCGAACTTCGCTCGGAGCTTCCAGGATGCGTCCAGCGGTAATGGCCCAGGATATTGATGGCCAGGGACACCGGCTGCAGCAGCAGGTTGGCATACAGGTTCTTGTTCCAGAAAAGCAGGAACAGGGCCGCCGTGTACAGGTAGCCCACCCAGAAATTGTATTTGGAATTGCGCCCGGCCAGGAACACGCAGAAAAGTCCCAGCACCGAGCTCACCAAATCGATGAGCAGCACCGGGCGTCCTGCCAGGTCAAAGAGTATGATGTCCATCCAATCCAACATATCGTATCATTATATTGAGAGTCTGTTTTGAAATGATTCAATAAATTCTTTATGTTTCTTTTTGGTAAATTTTCCTCAAAAATTTTCACCCATAGGCTTGAGATTCTTCACTTCGTTCAGAATAACAAACAGGGTTAACCCACGGAGCCCTCCAGGGACACCTGCAACAGTTTTTGCGCCTCAACGGCAAATTCCATAGGGAGACGGGAAAGGACTTCCCGCGCATATCCGTTAACAATAAGGCCCACCGCCTCTTCCGGGCCCATTCCCCGCTGGTTGCAGTAGAAGAGCTGGTCCTCCGAAATCTTGGAGGTGGTGGCTTCGTGCTCCACCGTGGCGGTAGGATTCCGGGACTGGATGTCCGGGAAGGTATGGGCACCGCAGCGGGAGCCAATGAGGAGGCTGTCGCACTGCGAATAGTTGCGGGCATTCTGCGCCCCTTTGGCCATTCTCACCAGGCCGCGGTAGCTGTTCTGGCTAACGCCGGCCGATATGCCCTTTGACACGATACGGCTCTTGGTGCCCCGGCCCAGATGGATCATCTTGGTGCCGGTATCGGCCTGCTGGTGGTTGTTGGTAACGGCCACCGAGTAGAACTCCGAACTGCTGTAATCCCCTTTCAATATAGTAGAAGGATATTTCCATGTAATGGCCGATCCGGTTTCCACCTGCGTCCAGGAAAGGTGGCTGCCGTCTCCCTTGCAGATGCCGCGCTTGGTTACGAGATTCAGGATTCCGCCTTTTCCATCGGCATCCCCGGGATACCAGTTCTGCACGGTGGAATATTTGACATCGGCCCCTTTTTCCACTACAATTTCCACAACGGCGGCGTGCAGCTGCCGCTCGTCCCTCATGGGGGCGGTGCAGCCTTCCATGTAGCTTACGTACGAGTCTTCATCGGCCACGATGAGCGTGCGCTCGAACTGGCCCGTGCCCTTGGCATTGATGCGGAAGTAGCTGGAAAGCTCCATGGGGCAGCGGACGCCCTTGGGGATGTAGCAGAAGGAGCCGTCGGAGAAAACGGCCGAATTGAGGGCGGCGAAGTAATTGTCGCCGGACGGCACTACAGTGGCGAGGTACTTTCTCACCAGGTCCGGATGTTCCTTCACAGCCTCGGAGAAACTGCAGAAGATGATGCCTTTTTCCGCCAGGGTTTTGCGGAAGGTGGTGGTGACGGACACGGAATCGAAGACGGCGTCCACGGCCACCACGCCCGCCAGCACGTCCCTCTCCTTGAGGGGAATGCCCAGCTTGTCAAAGGTTTCGGCCAGCTTGGGGTCTATCTCTTTGGGGCGGTCCTTGTCTTTCTTGGGGGCGGCAAAGTAGATAATGTCCTGATAATCAATCTCCGGCATATCTAAATGCGCCCATTCCGGCTGAGGCATGGCCTGCCACTTGCGAAGGGCGTCCAAACGGAATTCCAGCAGCCACTGCGGCTCTTCCTTCCGGGCCGATATCATGCGCACAATATCCTCGTTCAGCCCTTTCGGGATGAACTCCTGCTCCACGTCCGTTACAAATCCTTCCTTGTACTCCCCGGAGGTGAACTGCTGTATGATTTGCTTGTCTTCAGACATATCATGCAAAGATACAGCTTTTTTTGAAAACCCCGGGGATACCGATGGTCAGTGCAGCATTACCGTGAGGCCGGCCATGACGATGGAAACCATGCTCATGAGTTTGATGAGGATGTTCAGGGACGGGCCGGAGGTATCCTTGAAGGGGTCTCCCACGGTGTCTCCCACGATGGTGGCCTTGTGGGCCGGGGAGTTCTTGCCGCCGAAGTTGCCTTCTTCCACGTATTTCTTGGCGTTGTCCCAGGCGCCGCCGGAGTTGGCCAGGAAGATGGCCAGCACAAAACCGGCACCCAGACCGCCGGCCAGAAGACCTATCACACCCGCAGGACCCAGGACGATGCCCACCAGCATGGGCACCACAATGGCCAGCACGGAAGGCAGAATCATCTCCTGCTGGGCGGCCCTGGTGGAAATGCGTACGCAGCTGGTATAGTCCGGACGCTGTTTCCCTTCCAGGATTCCCTTCATTTCACGGAACTGGCGGCGCACTTCCTCCACCATCTTGGAGGCGGCGCGGCCCACGGCGTTCATGGTGAGGCCACAGAAGAGGAAGGCCATCATGGAGCCCACGAAAACGCCCACCAGCACCATGGGATTCATAAGGGTAATATCGTAATATTCAACAATATCCGTAATGGAAGCCGAAAGGGTGTCCACGGTGCGGTCTCCCACCTGCAGCACGGTTTTTCCAATGTGGCTGAAGCCAATCTTGAGCTCCTCGATATACGAAGCCAGAAGGGCCAGGGCGGTGAGGGCGGCGGAACCTATGGCAAAACCCTTGCCGGTAGCGGCGGTGGTGTTGCCCAGAGAATCCAGCACGTCCGTCTTTTCGCGCACGGAAGGATCCAGTTCGCTCATCTGGGCGTTGCCGCCGGCATTGTCGGCAATGGGGCCGTAGGCATCTGTGGCCAGGGTGATGCCCAGGGTGGAGAGCATCCCCACGGCGGCGATGGAAATGCCGTACAGGCCCAGGCTTAGGGTGGCCGTGGAGAACACGAATCCCGTGGCAAAACCATAGGCCAGCAGGATGGCGACGGCAATGGTAATCACGGGAATGGCGGTGGAACGCATGCCCAGGCCCACGCCGTTGATGATCACGGTGGCCGACCCTGTCTGCGCACTGGAGGCCAGTTTCCGGGTGGGCCGATAGGAATGGGACGTATAGAATTCGGTCACTTTGCCCACGATGACGCCGGAGCCCAGGCCGCTGAGCACACTCAGGGACAGCTGCCACCACTGCGGGAGGCCGTTCTGCCCGTCAAAGCCCAGCAGATAGAACACGCCGAAGGCCGCCACGGCAATGAGCACCGCGCTGAGGTTGGTGCCCGCGCTTAGGGAACCCAGCAGGTCCTTGAGGGTGGCGCCTTCCTTGGTATGTACGGCATAAATACCTAATACAGAAAGAACTACACCAATGGCCGCAATAACCATAGGGGCCAGGATGGCTTTCATCTGGATGTCCGTTCCCTGGGTAAAGAAGGCCGATGCGCCCAATGCCATGGTGGCCAGGATGGAGCCGCAATAGCTTTCGTACAAATCGGCCCCCATGCCGGCCACGTCACCCACGTTGTCGCCCACGTTGTCGGCGATGGTGGCGGGGTTGCGAGGGTCGTCCTCCGGGATGTCCTGTTCCACTTTGCCTACGATATCGGCCCCTACATCGGCCGCCTTGGTGTAGATGCCGCCGCCCACACGGGCAAAGAGCGCCTGC
The DNA here is from genome assembly GCA_905235535.1 of uncultured Bacteroidales bacterium. Classification (GTDB taxonomy): domain Bacteria; phylum Bacteroidota; class Bacteroidia; order Bacteroidales; family UBA932; genus Cryptobacteroides. The sequence goes on along the minus strand of CAJOLS010000002.1, from coordinate 34,789 downwards.
GTTGAGGCTCCCATTCCGAAGGTGAGCATGGTGGTGGTAATCACCACCAGGGTTTGGGCGGGCGTCGCCTCCTCTACGAAAGCGTTGAGGACCATCCACCAGATGGAGATGTCCAGCAGGCCCAGGCCCACTACGGTGAGGCCCATGACGGCGCCGCTGCGGAAGGCTATCTTAAGGCCGGCATTGAGGCTGTGCATGGTGGCATTGGCGGTGCGTGCACTGGCATAGGTGGCCGTTTTCATGCCCACAAAACCCGCCAGGCCGGAGAAGAAACCGCCGGTGAGGAAGGCAAAGGGCACCCAGGGATTCTGCACCCCGAAGCCATAGGCCAGGATGGCGAAAAAGACCGCGAGCACAATAAAGACAATCACAACCACTTTGTACTGCTGCCGAAGGTATGCCATGGCCCCTTCGCGCACGTACCGGGCGATTTCCTGCATGGTAGGGGTTCCTTCACTCTCCTTGAACATCTGGCGGAAGAAAATCCAGGCAAACAGGAGGGCCGCCGCGGCGGCGGCCGGAACCAAGTAGAAAAGCCAGTTCATAGTATGGTTTTAGTTTGTTTTGGTCAGTTAATTTCTTCAATGGTAAAGCCTTCCAGGGTGTTGATAAGCTGCTGGAGGGTATTCAGGTAATCCCTTTGCCGGAGGCGGAGGGTCAGGTGCACCTTGCCGCCGGAGAGGGTATAGGATTCTACTTTCACTTTCTGTTCCTTGAGCCTCTGCGGCAGCGTGGGAAGGTCGTAGGCCTTTTCCGGGACCAGAATCAGGTCCACCAGCTTTTCGCTGTAATGCAGGTTCACAAAATGCATCATTTCCAGGCAGGAAACGGTGAGCACCGTGGCGGCGATGGCCACGGGATACATGCCGTCTCCGCAGGCCAGGCCGATGGCTGCGGCCACCCACAGGCCCGCGGCGGTGGTGATGCCGCGCACCACGTTGCGCTGGAAAATGATGACGCCGGCGCCGATGAAACCGATGCCGGAGACAACCTGAGCCGCCACACGGGCAGCGTCGTGCTGCTTGCCGTCAAAGGCAAATTCGGAGATAATCATGAACAGGGCGCTGCCCAGTGCCACTATGAAGTGCGTACGCACGCCGGCTTCCTTGGCGCGGAATTCCCGCTCCAGACCAATGAGGCCGCCCAGTACACCGGCGGCAAACAGCCGGAATATCAAAACCCAATCGAAGGCCATACGGACAAAGTTAGTGTTTATGAAGGACTAAAACAAGCCCGGAGTAATATGAAGCCACTTCAAGACCGTCTGCCCGAAGAGAAGGATGAGCAGCCAGGAGAAGGTCATCATGGTGATGCCATATTTGAATGCGTCCGTCATGCTGTACTGGTTGGTGGTGTACAGAAGGGCCGCGGGTTTGCTGTTGAAGGGGAGCACATAGCAGTGCTCGATGAGCATGGCAACCGGCAGGGCCAGGCTCATGGACGGGAAGCCGAAGCGCTTCTCCACGCCCAGGGCGATGGGAACGAAGACCATGGTCCGGATGGTCTTGCTCTGGAACACCAGGCCGGAATACATCATCAGGAAGGTAAGAATCACATAAAGCACCCAGAAGGGGGTGTCGGCCGTAATGCCCATGGAATTGAACACCGCGTTCACCATGGTGTTGGGCAGGTCCGTGGCGTTGAGCCCGCTGCCCAGGGTATAGGCGCCCGCGCTGAACAGCATCAGGTGCCAGGGGATGTCCACATCATTCCACTTGACCACGCCAATCCCCGGCAGCAGGGCCAGGATGGCGCCGATAAGGGCCACGATGGTTTCGTCAATGTTGTGGAAGGTGCCTTTGGTCACCCACAGGAACAGCACCAGAACAAAGATGCCCACGGCCTTCCATTCTTCGACCGACATCTTTCCCATGGCTGCCAGCTCCTGTTTCAGCCGGTCCAGGCCGCCCTCCAGCTGGGGCTTCTGCTCTTCCTTTTTCATGGGGAAGAACACATACATGCCCAGCAGCAGGCCCACCACCAGGATTATCACGCTCATGGGGCCCACCGCCACCAGCCACTCTTTGTATCCGAAGTCGCAGCTTCCCACGAAGCCGGCGATGAGGGAAATGGCCAGCAGGTGCGCTCCGCTGCCGGTATAGAAGGCATTGGCGCCGATATTCACCTGGAAGAGGTTCTGGATGACAAGGTTGCGGCCGAAGTTGTTGCGGTGGCCGTCGGAGGCACCGTAGATGGCGCAGATGACCATGAAAATGGGCAGCATGATGGTAGCCTTCACGGTAGTGGCCGATATGAAGGCGCTCAGCACCAGGTTAATCAGGAGAAAGCTCCACAGCACGCCTTTGGCGCTGCGGCCGAACTTGATGACAAAGGCCAGGGCCAGACGCCGGGCAAATTGGGTTTTCACCAGCATGGAGGCCAGCACGAAGCTGAGGATGTTCAGCCACATCACCGGGTGGCCCAGCTGGGCCAGGGCCTCCTTCTGGGTGGTTACATCAAACAGGATTATACCCAGGATGAGGATGAGGGAGGTCAGGTAATTGGGGATGGCCTCCGTTATCCACAGGATGAGGCTGGCCACAAAGATGCCCAGCATGGCATAGTTGGCGCGGATAAAACCCTCCAGACCCAGGGCTGTCAGCCGCTTCTGAGCCGAAGCGGCCAACAGTCCGGTGTCCAGATGGTCTATGAACCCGATGTGACAGAACCATGTTATCCAGACAAATGCAATGAAAGCCAGGGGCGCACCCAGGCGTGCCATCCAGATTTCGAAGGCCGATTTCTGCATCTTGGGCAGCTTCTCAACCTTGTAGTTGTTCATGTCAAGCGGGTCCATCATTTTATTTCCAGTTTTTATAAGGGTTCTTCATCAGCATGGAGTTGAAGTATTTGGGGTCTCCGGTCACTTCCTCTCCCAGCCAGGCGGGCTTGTCGAAGGGCTCGTTCTCATCGGACAGTTCAACCTCGGCCACGGTGAGGCCTTCGTTGTCGCCGTAGAACTCGTCCACTTCCCAGGTGTGTACACCGTCAGTGTTTTTCACCAGGTAGCGGGTCTTGTCAATGACACCGGGTTCGGCCAGTTCCAGGAGGGACTTCACCTCTTCCACGGGGATTTCCTTCTCCCATTCAAAGCGGGCGGCGCCGGAAGCGTTCCCTATTCCCTTGATGGTGATAAAGCCCTTCTCTCCCTTCACGCGGACGCGCACCGTGCGTTCCGGGACGGAGGAGAGATAACCCTGCGTGATGCGGGTGGCCTTGAAGGCATCGGCCTTGAAGTCGCCCTTTACCAAGAATTTCTTTTCAATTTCCTGTGCCATGGTCTATTCGTTAGCTAAAGGTTTGTCACTCATGCCGATAACGCGCTTAATGGCCTGGAGGTAATTGATGTTCTCCACACCCTCCAGGTGGCAGTCGGCCACCGTCTTCCTGATGTCTTCGATCTCCGTGCTCTCGGAGTTGATGGTCACCACCTTGGCGCCGTTGATAAGGACGTTGCCCACCTCGCAGATAGTGTTGTTCACCATGTAGCCGAAGCGCTGCTTGTGAACGCGCACGGCGGCCAGGTCCGGGCAGGCCTTCACCATGGCGATGAACTCGTCAAAGGTATAGGTGTCCTTGGTAAGCTTGGGCATCTCCACCATGAAGGCGGGGAACACTTCCTTCTCCAGCACTTCCCTGGAGATGGGGAATTCGCCCTTCATCAGGGGGTTCCACTGCTCAAAACCATCTACGGTCTGGACATAGGTCTTGATGTCCATCTTGCCGTCGCGGATCTTGGTGTTGTTGATGTCGTTCTTGGCGCTGATGATGTAAATCTCATCGCTGGTGCGTTCCCACACCTTTTCGGGGACGGGTGCGCTTAGGCGTGCCATCCGTTTGTGTGCCTCGCAGAAGCACTGTCCAAAACTGCGGAATTCGAAGCGAGGTTTGGAAATCTCGCCAATCTTAAGTTCTGCCATAGTTACTTAAATTATTATGTATTACTGTTTTACATCGGGATCTTCGGTGCCTTCCCTGCTGTTCAATGCGTTCGGAGTGAAGGTTGCCGTAATCATCCATTTGCCGCTTCCGTCGGGGATACGGCTCCAGGAGCCCTTGTTGTCCGTCAGGGATGCGCCCCACTTGCCGTCGTCCCCCTTGTCGCCGCGCTGGAACTGGTCAATCTTGTTGCCCTTGGGGTCGAAGAGCTCGAGCAGGACACTCTTCTTGGAAGAGAAGCCGCTCTTGAAGCCTCTGGACGTGGTGCCCTTGCCGCCGATGATGGCAAATACCCCGTGGGCGGGAACCACCTCACCGTCCTCGCCGGTCCAGGTAAGTTCTTCATCTTTGTTGATGGTGACACCGGTGAGCTTGATGGGGAAGTCGCTGCCGTTGTGCAGCTCGAAGAACTTCTCTTCATCGGCTCCGGCGCCGTACACCTCATTGAACTGGAGTTTGGTCCAGTCGGTGGCGGGGTCTCCCACCTTGTAGGTGTAATTATCGGAAGTGGTCTCGAAACTGGCTTCGTTGACCACCTTTACCGTGAAGGAAACTTCGGTTCCGTCCGGCATAGCGGGAATGGTGGCCATAAACTGGTTCCCGCTGTTGTCCGGGGTCATGGGAACGGCGGCATTTCCATAATAAAGGGTGGCGGTAGTGACTTTCTGGAGCCCGCTCACCGTAGCGACAACGGCAACAGCATCGTTGGAGGTTGGAGCCTCGGGGGTAAAGACCACCTTCTCAATCTTGGAGGGGCCTTTGAACATTTCATCTTTGACGCATCCGGTTAGTGCCAGGACGGCGGCAGCTGCAATGATAAATATCTTTTTCATGACTAAAGTCCTTATTTCGTTATACTAGAAGTCCACTTCAAAACGGAGGGCCACCATGTGGTAGTCCACACCGGCCTTGCCAGCGGGAGTAACCACCTTGGTGTAGTCCTTGGTAGGCTGTCCGACGGCGTCCAGGCCCACATTCAGCTTGTCCTTACCGTTGGCATAACGGTCGTTGTTGTTGTACTGGTAGTTGAGCTGGAAACGGACGTTGTTGGTAATCCACCAGTTCAGGCCCACGGTGTAGGCCTCGGCGCTGCCGCCGTAAACCTTCTCCTTGGCATTGTCGCGGGTGTCGTTGAGGTTGAGATACTCATAACGGGCGCAGAGCTCCAGGTCTCCCCACTTCCGGCCGCGCTCTGCACGGGTGTACTTGGCGCCCACGGAATCGTAGCGCTGTTTGCCGCCGAACAGGAGATAACCGGCCTGGACATACCAGCCGCCGAAGTTGTTCACCAGCTTGGTGTTTTTGTAATGGACATTGTCGCCGATATAGGCGGCCTCATAGCGCAGGCCGTTCCAGTGACCGGCCACTTCCACCGTCCACAGGTGGTTGAATTCGTAGTCCTTGAGGTTGTTGGTGTCCACGTACTTCTTGCGGTTGATGCTGGTGGAGTTACGGGAGCTGGCACGATAGGTGCCCCATTCGCCGGTGGCTACGCTGGCCAGGGTGGTGCGGTAAGAGTGGGCAAGGCCAATGTGGAGGCCTGCGTTCTCCAGCTTGAACAGGGGGCGGAAAACCACCTTGGACGTAACGGCAAAGCCGGTCTTGTCCTTGAAGCTGATGCCACGGCCGAAGTCCTTGTTGTTATCCTGCACGTTGGTGTTTTCCTCGGCACCGGCACCTTCCTGGGCGAAGAAGCCCACGGAAGCCCAGATAAAAGGATTGCTGTACTTGGCATTGAGACCCAGGTGGCGGGAAGGAGCCAGGGCGGAGCAAACCATGGGACGCTCCATGAACATGAGGTAACGGGAAGAGGAGTTGCGCTGGATGGAGAAATTCTCCTTGAAATTACCGGCCTGCAATTCCAGATTGCGCACTCCGGTGTACCGGATGATGGCATCCTTGAGTTCTACCAGGCCGTTGGCCAGGTCCATATCGAACTCTCCGTACCATTTCTCGTCCAGCTGGGCCTTGATGGCGAAGCGGGCGCGGCGGATGCTGATGCCGTTGCCGATGGGGTCGGCAAAAGAGGGGGCTCCGAAGAAACCGCCCATGTCCACCTGGACACGGTTGTCGAACCAGATGTTGTAGTTGCTGTCAGGGGATCCGAGGACCAGGAATCCGTCCTGGGATTCTGCATCCAGGACCTCGGATTCTACGGCCACGCCGTACTGGTTGTACTTGACGGCTTTCTGCGCAAATGCCGCAGACGCTGTCAGCAGCACGATTGCAATCACAGAGGTTAGTTTACGCATAATTAGTATTAATAAAGGTTATATGGATTTAATATATTGGACCAGGTTGTCGGAGCGTTTCAAGCCCAGCTTGGTACGCAGCCTGGACCTGCTGATTTCCACACTTTTGGGAGTAATGTTCATGAGGGAGGCGATGTATTTGGAAGAGAACCCCTGCCGCAGCAGGTTGGCCAGCTTCCGCTCCCCTTCCGTGAGGTCCGGGAAGGCTTCCTTCAGGCGCATGTTGAAATCCCGGTGCAGGACTTCCGTGCGGGCATAGAAGTCGTTCATTTCCCGGGTGAAATACATCCGTTCCCGCAGTTTCGAGAGAATCTCTTCCAGGGCCTGGTCTTTGGCCGCCCCGGAAGGCAGTTCCTTGGCCTGGGCCAGCTGCGTGTACACCTCCTCCATGAAGGCTTTCTGCTCGCTTACGCCCACGGCAAAATCTACCAGTTCTTTCCTCTTGATATCCAGTTTGTTAAGAAGATCCTTTTCGTTGGTTTCCACGCGCACCTCCAGGGCCGACAGGGACTTCTGCGTGGAATAGACCTGGTCTTCCCGGGCCTGGAGCATCTGTCTGCGGCGGTTTTCATTGCGGCCGGAGCGAACGTAAAGATAGAGGGCGGCGGTTACTGCCACCACACCCATCAGGATGAAGGTGGGCAGCAGCCGGGCATTCCAGTCCGTGGCGCCGGCCCTGTCGGAACTCACCCCCAGGATCATGCTTATGCAATAGGTGGCCAGAAGACCCAGGATGGGAGCGGCGGCGCAGGCAGCCAGGCTGTGGAGAATTTCGGAATCCGAAATGACAGCCTCCCGGCGGCTCAGGCTCACGCCCGTCAAAGCGGCCACGAAAAGGGCGCTGGCACTCAAAGGTGCCGGTTGCAGCCTCAACACTTCTATCCCGTTCCAGGAGAAAAGGCCGAAGCAGCAGGCCATGGATAAAAGGATGGCCAGGATGGAACCGGGGCCGAAGTCCAGCTGGTTTTCCGAAAGATTCATCGCGTGGGTGCGCACCTGGCGGACATTCAGGACAAAGAGGAAAAAGAGTACGCCCAGCATGAGCAGGGCCGGGAAGTAGCCGGCTCCCAGGATTTGGCGGGGGAAAATGGCCAGCATAGGTGCCTGGTTCCAGGACCAGGCGGCCACCAGGAGCACGGAGGCCAGAACGGAACCCGCCAGGAGCCGCTGGTCCACAATGGCCAGGTGACGTCCCTTACGGCTTGCATACCTGTGCAGGAGGGCCGACAAAAGGGCGCTGAGGAAGCCGCACAGCAGGGGGGCTGCCACCCAGGTGCCCGCCAGCCCCAGCAGCAGAGGCTGGTCTATGCGGCCGTTCACCATGAGCTGGCTTCCAAAGACGGCCCCCAGGAAAGCATAGGGCACGGCCGTCCTCCGGTGGATGACCGCAGAAATCATTACGGCCGCGGCCGTTCCGGCGGCAATGGCTATGGCAGAAGGCAAATCATAGGAGGGAACGGCCTCCCAAAGGGCGTTCCATTCCTGAATTTCCAGGAAAAAGGGAGCCATGAGGCCCGCTGCGACCAGAAGCGGCAGCAAAATCTTGACAGACCAGCGTTCCGAAGCCCCGGAGGCGTGGATGCTTCCCAGTACAACCGGAAACTCCCTCAGCAGGAGGGGGATACCCAAAGCGCACAGGGTAATGAGCAGTGTAACCAGCGGGAGGAACATTCGTTTACAGGCTGCGCTTGATGGACATTACAGAGAGCTGTTCCGCCACTTTGACGGCTGCGGTGGACAAGTCTTCGATGTGAAGGGCAAAATACCGCAGGTGGAACTTTTCGCTCAGTTTCAAGGGCTCCATGTCGTGGAAGACGGTGCGTTTGATGGACTGGGACAGTTTGACAGCCTGTTTGTCATATAAATAAACTCGGTGGATGGATTCGCTCACCTGGTCCGGCCTGGAAAAATATGCCTTGGTGCCGGGGATGGTGGTTTCAACCGCCAGGGTAGCCAGTTCGGCCAGCTTGACGAATTCCTTCTTGAGCTCTGCAGGAACGGACGGGGATTCAATCTCAAACTGGATGAGGTCGTTGCTCAGGATGGAGAGGATATGGTTGTATCTTTCCAGCAGACGCATGATATCTCCCCTGTAGCGGATGAGGGACCCCCGGGAATAAAGCATGTTTTCTATGTCTCTGCGCAGCACGCCGGCCTCTGTCTCGGCCGTGGCCATGGCAGAGAGGCTTTGGGAAAAACTTTCCGCATCATTGTAGAGGTAGCTGCGCACCCCTTCTTTAAAGAGTATCAATGCAGTATCTATGGTGTTGAGGAGTTTGTCCACAGATTCTGCAAACAATTTTGCGCGGCTTGTAGAGAAAATTCCAAATAGTTTCATGCAATGTGGCTGTCTTTGTGAACCAAAGGTAGCCATTGTTTACATGAAAACAAAGTTCGACAGAGCCATGTTAGGTTTTTGTAGAGTTTTTTCTACTGCGGAACGGCTATGACATCCCCATGTTCCCGGGCCACGGTCTCCTTCCAAAGCTCCGTATAACCGGGCTGGGACACCTTTTCGGGCATTCCTTCCGAGTAACGGGAATGTACAAAGCGGCCTTCCCTGTCCTGGGGCACCACATTGCCGTCCATGAACTTCACCAGCAGCTCCACCTCCAGCTCCTGCCAGGAAGAGAACTGTTTGCCGGCGGTTTCCAGAGTGTAATCCGTGACATAGTTCACAATCTTGGAGAAGGGCTTGGAAGAAATCATGACGTCGTGCTTGGAGCTCAGTTTCTTCTGCAGTTTTACCACCACCTGGTTGTACATGACCACGGCCATGCTGTCCACGGAATGGGTACGGCGCTCCATCTGGTCCATCTCGAAGGCGTCCACCCGGGAGCGGACATAAGGGGCCATCTGGTTGTACATCTTGTAGCAGGCGTTGGAAATGCGGTTGTTAAGCCAGAAGGAGGAAGTGGGAGAATAGTGCAGGCGGTCTCCGTTCCCTTCCCGGAAGCACTCGGGCACTTTGGAAACGCTGGTGTAGATGGGGGTAAGATAGGAGGTGGCGGCATCGTCGGTTCCAAACCAGAGGATTCCGCCCACTACGTCGGGGACGTAGTTGCGGGCCTGGCCCACCATCCAGAAACCGGTTTGCTGGGTGGCGATGGCACGCTCGTTCACATAGGTCTTTCCCTCTACGGTGAATTCCATGGGACGCCAGCGGTAAGGGAGGGCGTTGCCGCCGGCTCCGATGTCCTGGGTCATATCCATGGGCGTGCCCTCGTAGTGGTCCCTCATGACATCGGCCACATCTTTCACGCCGGCCTTTTTGCGGGGAAATACGAAAAGGGGCATGTCCCCTTCCAAGTCCCGGCCCATCACGTAGTCCAGATATGAATAAGCGTCGCGGGTAACGGCGTCCCCGTTCTCGTCGTAGAAGGAGAACCAGCCGTCCGTAAGGATGTTGAAGGCGCTCCAGACACGGGCGTCACAGCCGCGGACAGTGCCGAAATCCAGGGGAGCATAAGCTTTCTTGAAACTGAAATCCCGGTCCTCGCCGGAGAAATAGCCCTTGCGGCGGGCGAAGGAAATCACGTCCGGGGCATAGAGGCAGTTCTCACGGTCGTAGAGGGGGAATTTCCCTATGCGGGCCTGGTTGGCATGGGCACAGATGGCCCCGTCCGGCACGCGGCGGGCCACCCAGACAATGCCTTTCTCCACGTTCTTTCCGTTCCTCAGGTCCATGCCCTTGCCGATGAGCTCCATGATCCAGGCTTCGTTCTTGTCGGCAATGGAGAAGGTCTCCCCCTCGGAGGCGTAGCCGTATTCATTGGCCAGCTTCACGATGACGTCAATGGCCTCGCGGGCCGTCTTGGCGCGCTGCAGGGTAATATAGATAAGGGAACCGTAATCTATTCCGCCGGTCTTGTCTTCCAGCTCCGGCCGGCCGCCCCAGGTGGTTTCCGTTATGATGAGCTGGAACTCGTTCATGTTGCCCACGGTCTGGTAGGTATGGGCCATCTGGGGAATCCGGGCCAGGGGCCTCTGGGTATCCCAGTCGAAAATCTGGATTTGGCTGCCTTTCTTCCAGTCTTTGGCCGGCTTGTAGTAAAGCTCCCCGTAAAGGGTATGGGAATCGGCCGCATAGGAAACCAGGACGGAACCGTCCGTGCTGGCACCCCGGGTAATGATGACGTTGGTGCAGGGGCGGGCATCCAGGGAACCCAGCAGGGCGGCAGAGGCCACAAGGGCTTTCAAAAGCGATTTTCTCATGGTATTTTGGGCTTTTTCGAATTATTGCGTAATTTTGTAGGTTGAGTTCAGACTACAAAGGTATGAAAATTTATCATTTTTTGAGCCTCACGCTTGCTTTGTGCCTTTCGGCGTTTATAGCCCGGGCCCAGGGCGGCCAGCAGCAAACCCCCGAAGAAAGGGAGAAGCAGATGCTGGAATTCGTGGACAAGGAGGTGCGGCGCCTGAGCAACATGCTGCAACTGGAGTACTGGCAGGAATTCTATGTGGATTCCACCCTGACCCACGACATCAGGGCCCTGAACGAAGAGCTGGAGAAACTGCAGACCGCCAAGGTGGAAAATGCAGACTTGTATGTAAACGTGCAGGATAAATGGATGCAGCAGATGGACGATACCTACAAGCGCATCTTCACGCCCGAGCAGTGGGCCAAGTACTGGAAAAACGGCGGAAAACGCGCCCAGGAAGCCCGGGACAAGAGAAATAAAAAGAGAAAATAGGAATGAAAGAAGCGATTGAACAAATCATGAAAGAGTTGGCCGGCCTGAAGGCGGCCAGCCAGAAAGAGGTGGAGGAAGCCCGTATCCGCTTCCTGGGAAAGAAGGGTGAAGTAACCGCCCTGATGGAGCAGTTCCGCACCGTGGCTCCCGAACTCAAGAGGGAGTACGGCCAGAAACTGAACGAGCTCAAGAAGGCCGCCAACGCCCGCATCGAGGAGCTCAAGTTCTCCGTGGAAGAAAGCGAAGTGGCCCAGGCCCCCAAGGAAGACCTTTCCATGCCGGGAGATTCCTTCCCGCTGGGTTCCCGCCATCCGGTATCCATTGTGCGCCAGCAGATTGTGGACATCTTCCGCAAATTCGGATACGATGTGGCCGAAGGCCCGGAAATCGAAGACGACTACCACGTGTTCGAGGCCCTGAACTTCCCGCCCAACCACCCGGCCCGCGAAATGCAGGACACCTTTTTCGTGAGCACCGGGCATGTTAATCCGCTTCTTCTGAGAACCCACACCTCTTCCGTGCAGGTGCGTACCATGGAAAAGCAGCCCCTGCCCATCCGCGTGGTATGCCCCGGCCGTGTGTTCCGCAACGAGGCCATATCGGCCCGCGCCCACTGCATTTTCCACCAGGTGGAAGGCCTATATATAGATAAGGATGTCACTTTCGCAGACCTTAAGCAGGCCATCCTGCTCTTTGCCCGCGAGATGTTCGGCCCTGAGACCCAAATCCGCATGCGTCCTTCCTACTTCCCCTTCACGGAACCTTCCGCAGAGGTGGACGTCAGTTGCAACATTTGCCACGGCAAGGGCTGCAACATCTGCAAGGGAACCGGCTGGCTGGAGATTATGGGCTGCGGCATGGTAGATCCCAACGTGCTCAAGGCCAGCGGCATAGATCCCAACGAATACAGCGGCTTCGCCTTCGGTATGGGTGTAGAGCGCATTGCCATGCTCAAGTGGCAGGTGAATGACCTCCGCCACTACTTTGAGAACGACATGCGCTTCCTGGGAGAATTCGCCACCGCCACGGAAGTGTAAGCCTGGAGGTTTACCTTATATAATAGGCTTTGAAATCCTTCCAGCTATAGAACCCGGGGCAAACCTGGGGGATAGGAAGGGAAGCCTCAACGCCATTCAGAAGAACCTGGACCAGGATGTCCGGGTTCTTTTTGCTTTTGAAAAAGACCAGCTGCAAGTTGCAGGCCATAGGGATGTTGTAGTTCTGCCAGTACTTCTCCACTTCGCCGGGGTCTTCGATGACGGCGCCCATTCCGTTTACGTCCATCAGGGACAGCAGGGGCATGAGGGTGGAGTCGTGGCCAAAGCGCAGGCGAAGCTGCACCCCTCCGGTGCGCATGTCCTCATCGGCCTTTTCCACAAAATCCTTCAGGAGGGCCTGCATGGCCTTCATCCGCAGGTTTTCCGTATCCGGGGAGCGGCCCAGGAGCTGGTAGTCGCGGAAGTTGTTCACTCTCCACAGCTGGTAGCGCTCCTCAGGAGTAAATACGCCGTACAGGGCTTCGGGAACCACGGGAGCGTCCGTGTTGTCCAGTGTGGAAACCACGGTATGGAGGTCGAAACAGAACTTATACTTATTGCTTACCAGGGAATCCGGCCGGGTGAACCATTTGCCCAGCATGGCATCCAGGTCCAGCACCTGATCCCGGAACCGGTTGAACTTGACTTCGGCATCTCCGTGGCGCTCGGCCCCGGAATCGATGACATCCGGCAGCAGGTAGCTCTGGTAGGGCTGCCCGTAATCGGCCCCGAAGGTGAAGTCCCTGTCCAGGTTGTCCAGCTCGCTCAAAAAGGAGAACATGCTTACGATTACGCGATGGGAAACGGTGGAAACGGCCTCCGCATGGGTTTTTCCTTTGAAGACGGAGGGATAGTTCCTATAAATCTGGCCGGCGATGTAGCGGTGCTGGCCCTGGCCCTTGCGGGTAAGGTTTCCTTCCCGGAGGGCGATGGCGGGATAAAAATCCTTATAGGCCTGGTAAAAAGCTTCGCCTGAGGGGGTGAGCCACCCTTTCTCATGCCCCCTGGTCCAGACGGCCAGCTGCTCCTCATACACGCTGCCGCCCAGGGCATAACGTGCCCCATGTCGGCCTATATGACTCACATAGAAGGCTTTATAGCCCTTGGGGGCCGATGTGGGAGCCGGCTGATTCGTGGGATAGAGGTAATGCACGCCGCCGGCACGCTCGATATCGGCCATCAGGGCCGCCTTGGAATCTGTCTGGGCGTATCCCAGCGTGCAGAGGAGGATGAAAAGGCAAAGCGAAAAAATTTTTTTCATAACGGATATTTTTGCAAAGACTCTAATTGCGGACAACCACTTCCCCGCCGCTTACGTCCACCGTGACGGTGGAGTCCTTGTGGATGGCGCCTTCCAGGATGTTCTTGGCCAGAAGGTTCACCAGTTCCCTCTGCATCAGGCGTTTCACGGGACGGGCGCCGTAGGCGGGGTCATAGCCGTGCTCCACCATGTGGTCCTCGAAGGCCGGGGTGAAGGCCAGGGAAACGCCGCTTTCGGCCAGCTTGTGCTGCAGTTCCTCTTCCTGGATGTGCAGGATATCGCGGATATCGGCCTTGGTGAGCGGGTCAAACATGATGATCTCGTCTATACGGTTCAGGAATTCCGGACGGACGGTCATCTTGAGCACGTCCAACACCTTCCCCCGGCACTCGTCCAGCAGGCTGCGGCGGGTGGCGATGGCCTGCATGTCCACTCCGTTCACTTCCGGCAGCTTCTCCATATAGCTCTGGATAATGTCGGCCCCGGCGTTGGACGTCATGATGAGGAGGGTGTTCTTGAAGTCCACGGTGCGGCCCTTGTTGTCCGTGAGGCGGCCGTCGTCCAAAACCTGCAAAAGCACGTTGAACACGTCCGGGTGGGCTTTTTCAATCTCGTCCAGCAGCACCACGGAATAGGGTTTGCGGCGCACGGCCTCGGTGAGCTGGCCGCCCTCGTCGTACCCCACGTATCCCGGAGGCGCACCCACGAGGCGGGAAACGGTGTGCCGCTCCTGGTATTCGCTCATGTCGATACGGGTCATCATGTTCTCGTCGTTGAACAGGAAGGCGGCCAGCGCCTTGGCCAGTTCCGTCTTGCCCACGCCGGTGGTGCCCATGAAGAGGAAGGAGCCGATGGGACGTTTTTCGTTGGAAAGGCCTGCGCGGCTCCGGCGTACGGCATCGGCCACGGCCCGGATGGCCTCGTCCTGGCCCACTACGCGCCGGTGCAGCTCCGCCTCCATGCGGAGGAGCTTTTCCTTCTCGCTTTCCATCATGCGCTTCACGGGAATGCCGGTCCACTTGGCCACCACTTCGGCAATGTCTTCCGGGGTAACCGCCTCTGTCACAAGGGGGTTCTTGATGGATTCCGCCTTGGCGGTGAGCTCGTCAATCCTCTTCTGGGTGGCGGCCATCTTGCCGTAACGGATTTCTGCCACGCGGGCATAATCTCCGTTGCGCTCGGCCGTCCTGGCCTGAAGACTCAGATCTTCCAGCTCCTGACGGGCCGTCTGCAGGCCTCCCAGGGTGTCCTTTTCCTCGTTCCAGCGCTTCATGAGCACGTCCCGCTGCGCCTGCAGGTCTTTCAGTTCGGCCTCCAGTTTTTCCAGTTTGGCCGATACGCCTTCGCGCTTGATGGCCTCCCGCTCAATCTCTTTCTGCCGGATGGCGGAATTGAGGTTGTCGATGGGTTCCGGCACGGAATTCATCTCCAGACGCAGCTTGGAGGCCGCCTCGTCCACCAGGTCGATGGCCTTGTCCGGCAGGAAGCGGGAGGTGATATACCTGTGCGAGAGGTTCACGGCGGCAATGAGGGCGTCGTCCTCGATGCGCACCTTGTGGTGGTTCTCGTAGCGCTCCTTCAGGCCCCTCAGGATGGCAATGCTCTCTGCGGGCGACGGCTCGTCCACCATCACCATCTGGAAACGGCGCTCCAGGGCCTTGTCGGCCTCAAAGTACTTCTGGTATTCGTCCAGGGTGGTGCTGCCGATGGTGCGCAGCTCTCCGCGGGCCAGCGCCGGCTTCAGGATGTTGGAGGCATCCATGGCGCCGGAAGAACGGCCTGCGCCCACCAGGGTATGGATTTCGTCGATGAAAAGGATGATTTCCCCCGCGCTGTCCACCACTTCTTTCACGACACCCTTGAGACGCTCCTCAAACTCACCTTGATATTTTGCGCCCGCGATAAGGGCGCCCATGTCCAGGGAATAGACTTTCTTGGATTTCAGGTTTTCCGGCACCTGCCCGTTCACGATGTTCTGGGCAATGCCTTCGGAGATGGCGGTCTTGCCCACGCCGGGCTCGCCCACCAGGATGGGGTTGTTCTTGGTGCGCCTGCTCAGGATTTGCAGCACGCGCCGGATTTCGTCGTCCCGGCCTATCACCGGATCCAACTTGCCCTGCGACGCCCGCTCGTTGAGGTTAATCGCAAAGCGTTCCAAAAAGTTGCTGTTATTGTTTTCGTTCATAGTTCAATCTCCTTTGCCTTCCGGTTCTTCAATCTCTGTTCCCTCCTCAATTAACTGACAAAATGGCAGATTGTTTCCAAATATTTCGTATCTTTGCAGCACTATGGATTTGCAAGCGCTAAAAAACAAATACGACATCATAGGCAACGACCCGGCCCTGAACGAGGCGCTGGAGACGGCCGTAAAATTTGCCCCCACCGGCCTGAGTGTGCTCATTCAGGGAGAAAGCGGCGTGGGCAAGGAGAGTTTCGCGCGCATCATCCACCAGTACGGTTCCCGCAGGCAGAACTCTTTTTTCGTGGTCAACTGCGGCGCCCTGCCCAAGGAGCTGGTGAATTCGGAACTCTTCGGCCATGTGAAAGGCTCGTTCACCGGCGCCGTGGATAACCGCAAGGGCTATTTTGAGGAGGCCGACGGCGGAACGCTCTTCCTGGACGAGATTGCCGAACTCCCGCTGGAAAGCCAGGCCCTGCTGCTTCGCGTGCTGCAAAGCGGAGAATACCGCAAGGTGGGCTCCAACAAGGTGGAGCACACGGACGTTCGCATTGTGGCCGCCACCAACGTCCACCTGTACGAAGCCGTCAAGCGGGGCAAGTTCCGCGAAGACCTTTATTTCCGACTCAGCGCCGCCCAAATCCGCATTCCCGCGCTCCGGGAGCGTAAATCGGACATATATCTGCTGTTCCGCAAGTTCACCTCGGACTTCTCGGAGGTGAACGGCATGTGCAAGATTTCCCTGAGGCCGGACGCCATCCGCCTGCTGGAGCAGTACCGCTGGCCCGGCAACATCCGCCAGCTGCAAGGCTTTACGCAGTCGCTCACGGCCCAGCTGTCACAGAAGGTAACCCCCACACTCCAGCGCATTGAGTTATCGGCCCCGCAGCTGCAGCCCTTCATACCCCTGGAGGAGGGAGAACCCATCCCCATGCTGTACGAAGGCCCGCAGCCGCAGTCTTCTTCCCCCAACGGCGAAGAGGTCCAGGCCATCTTCAAGGCCATTTACAACCTCAAACAGGAGGTGGACGCCCTCAAGGCGCGCATAGACCGCCGGGAGCTGCCCGCCCCGCCGGCCCCCATGATGGACGAGGCCGAATGGCAGGGACAGGAAGAATACCCGGCCGAAAGGCCTGTCGTGAGGGTGGAACATCACGAAATGCCGGAGGAAGAACCTTCCCTGAGCGTACGCCGCTCGGAGGAAGAGCTCATCCGCCAGGCTCTGGAAAAATACCACGGCAACCGCAAGAAGGCCGCCGAAGAACTGGGCATGAGCGAGCGTACGCTCTATCGCAAACTGCCCCCTGAATACCGTAAGAAATGAAGCGCATTGCCATCATACTGCTTGGGGCCCTGCTGGTTGTCTCCTGTGGAATTTACTCGTTCACAGGAACTTCCATCCAGCCCGACGTAAAAACCATCACCATCCCGTTTGTAGAGTACAGGGCCCTTCGCGTGAACCCCAGCCTGGCCGGAGACCTCACGGATGCCCTTCAGGAAAAATTCCGCAAGCTCACCCGCTTGGAGCAGGTGGACCAGGACGGAGACCTGGAACTGGTGGTGGAGGTAACCGGCTATGATGTCAAGGCCACAGCCATCACGGCCGATGAAATGGCCGCCCAGAACCGCCTGACGGTCTCTGTAAAGATTGCTTTCACCAACCGCAAATACCCCGAGGACGACGTGTCCCAGAGTTTCAGCGCCTACGAGGACTACGATTCCACCCAGCCGTTAGACGCCGTGGAAACCGGGCTTTGCGAGACCATCATTGAAAAACTGGTAGAAGATATTTTTAACGCAACCGTAGCACAATGGTAGGCAGTTCCCACATAGACATTCACCACGTCAACCTGGACGAGCTTGTCGGGGTGGTTAACCTTTACCCCTGGTACAGCGGCGCCCGGCTGGAACTGTGCCGCCGCATGGCCCGCATGGGAGACGCCTGGGACAGTGAGCAGTACGCCACCGAGGCCCTGTACCTGCCCCGCCGCAGCATCCTGGCAAACCTCCTGAAGCGTTCCCGCCAGGCCGATTATTCCGACAAAGACGTCCGGGAGCTCCTGGCCTCCTATCTGGAACCTGCCGCGCAGGAAGTCGAATCGGCCGGGCAGGCCCGGCACAGCGTCCATGTGGTGGGAGGAGACTACTTCTCCCAGGCGCAATACGACAACGTGAAGAAGGGGTCGGACAACATTTTCTCCCGCTTTGCGGTGCAAATCCGCTCCGAGGCCGCTCCCAACGCGGAAGAGACCTCCCCTGTGGCAGAACGTTTCGCCACGGAAACCCTGGCCCGCATCTTTGCCGAACAGGGCCGTCCGGAAGAGGCAAAACGCATTTATTCGCGTCTGGTTTTGGATATTCCGGAAAAAAGTGCTTACTTTGCATCCCTTATTGACTCTTTAGGGTCGGAAACAAGCCAATAACAAGCATATAAAAAGGTAAAATATATGTCTACTGCATTTGTCATTTTACTGGTCCTGATTATTATTGCGGCCATTCTTCTGATTGCGGTTGTCCTCCTGCAGAACGGCAAGGACGGCGGCCTGGCAACCAATTTCACCTCTGCCAACCAGACCCTGGGCGTGCGCCAGACGGCCACCATCCTGGAGAAGGCAACCTGGTACCTGGTAACCTTCATCCTGGTGGTTTCCATCATCACCGTGTTCGTGAACCGCGGCAGCACCCAGAGCGGCACCAACGACGCCATCGGCTCCGGTATCATGAACCAGGCCGAATCTGCCGCCGAGGAAGCCGCCACGGTGGACTTCCCCGTAACCCAGCAGAACCCCGAGGCAGAATAATTTCGGCACCGGAAGAAAGACTATTCCTCCTGATCCCTTAGGGCCGGGAGGATTTTTCGTAAGCTTTTGCTTGCAAAAGATTTCATTTTCATGTATATTTGTACCTTGACTTGAAATATCTTATTACTCTAATTATACTATCATGAAAAGACTATTGTTTTTCTTTGCTGCTGCCGCCCTCACCGTGGCTTGCGCATCTCCTGAGAAAATGGCCAAAATGGCCGACAATGTAAAGGTAACCTGCAACCCCGCCGTGCTGGAGGTTGTCAACGGAGCCATCGACCCCGTCGTGACGGTTACTTATCCCAAGGACTATTTCAACCCCAAGGTAATCCTGGAGGTCACTCCCGTGATTGTGTACCAGGGTGGAGAGGTTGCCATGGCTCCCATCATGCGCCAGGGTGAGAAAGTCAAGGACAACTACAAGGTGGTTTCTTCCGAAGGCCAGTCCGTGACCGAGAAACTCCACTTCGACTATGTGGAAGGCATGGAAAAGAGCCATCTGGAACTCCGCGCCCGCGTCATCGCCGGCAAGAAGTCCATCAACCTCCCCACCAAGAAGGTGGCCGATGGCGCCAACACCACCTGCATGCTGGTCAAGCGTGACGGTTTCGTTGCCTTCAAGAAGGACAACTACCAGGATGTCATCGTGAGCACCGCTGAAGGTCAGATCAAGTATCTCGTAAACAGCTCCAATGTCCGCAACTCCGAAATCAAGGGCGCTTCCGTGAAGGAATTCCTGGCTGCCCTGGACGCCGCCAACGCCAACGAGCGTTCCACCGTCAAGAGCACGGAGATTGTTGCCTACGCTTCCCCCGAAGGTGCCATCAAACTGAACGACAAGCTGTCCGACAACCGTTCCAAGAGCGCTTCCAAGGCCTGGAATAAGATTACCAAGGGCCACAACGCCCAGGATCCTACCGTGAAGAGCATCGGTGAAGACTGGGAAGGCTTCCAGCAGCTGGTGAACGAGAGCAACATCGAGGACAAGGACCTGATCCTGCGCGTCCTCTCCATGTACAGCGACCCCGCCGTCCGTGAGAACGAAATCCGCAACATGTCCAAGGTGTTCACCGCCCTCAAGGGTGAAATCCTCCCGGAACTGCGCCGCGCCCGCCTCATCGCCAACGTGGAAACCATCAACTACACCAGCGAGGAACTCCTGGACCTGATCAACAGCAACGAGACTGTCCTGGACGAGGAAGCTCTCCTGCGCGTAGCCACCCTGGTGAAGGACAACGCCCAGAAGGAAAAGATCTATGACAAAGCTTATGAGCGCTTCGGTTCCCAGCGTGCCAAATACAACCTGGCCGCCCTCTACCTGAGCGAAGGCAAGGATGCCAAGGCCGAGTCCGTCCTCCGCGAGCTGGACGCCAACGACGCCGACGTCATCAACGCCAAGGGTGTCATCGCCCTCCGCAAGAACGACCTGGCCACCGCCGAGCAGTGTTTCCGCAAGGCCGGTACTCCCGAGGCCAAGAAGAACCTGGGTGTCGTGGACATCCTCACCGGCAAGTACAACGAGGCTGCCCAGGTGCTCAAGGACGTGGATGGCTGCTGCCACAACACCGTTCTGGCATACATCCTCACCAACCAGCTGGACAAGGCCATGAGCACGGCCAAGTGCGAAAACCCCAAGGTATGGTACCTGAAGGCCATCGTTGCCGCCCGTCAGGGTAAGGTGAACGACATGAAGGCCTTCCTGGAGAACGCCTACAAGAACCCGGATCTGAAAGCCCGTGCCGCCAACGATATCGAATTCGCCGGCTACGATCTGTAATCGATTCAGGCTGTGAAAACACGCCTTCTCATTCTGGACATCATCTTCTGCATCCTCGTGGTGCCGGGGATGATGTTCTTGTTTCCCGTCAGCGAATGGATTCAGTGGCATCCGGATTACGTCCTGGGCTACCTGGTCTGGCTGGAGGGCGTGTGGTTCATGTGCCGCAAAGGAGTGGGACCCCTGCTGATGCAAGACCGTCAGGGCCTGGCATTGGCAGTGGGTTCCCTTTTCCTGATTGCCGTGGTCACGTTCCTGATGACGCTTACGCCCGTGAACTTCACCAGCCCCGGAGACAGCTTCGGCACCATGAAACTGCATCATCGCGCCATGTGGATCTTGCTACTGGCAGTTATATCGGCCAGCCTTCCCGTAGGCGCCCTGGCGGCCCAAAACAAGGAGTTAACGGCCAAGAAAGACCAGGAAGAAAGCCAGGAGAAGGCCAAAACGGCCCTGGCAACCCGCAAGGCGGAAGCCTTCACGGAAACGGAAGAAGGCGAAATTCAGGTGAAAGCCGGTTACCGGACGGTCCATCTTCCCCTTACGGCCATCCAGTATATAGAAGGCCGGAACAACTATGCCGCCTTCCACCTGGACCACCGGGAAGACGTGGTTTCGCAAATTTCCCTGAAAAAAGTGATGGAACTGCTGCCGGAAGGCAAATTCGTGCGCATTCACCGCTCTTATATTGTGCCTGCCTGGCGCATCGAGAAACGCACGGCGTCGGCCATCAAGATTATGGGCATCCAGAATCCCCTCCCCATTGGCCGCGCTTACCGGGATGAGTTAAAATCGAACAAATAAATGGCTAAGAATAACAATGACTTCTATGCAACCCGCTCCACGGCCTGGTGGAAAGTAGCCATCGCCATGATTGGCTCCTGCCTGTCGGGAGTCACTTTCGTGTCGGTTCCGGGCATGGTGGACGTGGCCGGCTTCGGCTACCTCCAGATGGTCATGGGCTTTTTCCTGGGCTATCTGGTCATTGCCTTTGTCCTGTGCCCGCTGTATTTCAAGCTCGACGTGGTGTCCGTGTACGAGTACCTGGACAAACGCTTCGGCATGGCCTCGCACAAGACAGGCGCGTGGTTCTTCTTCATTTCCAAGATTCTGGGGGCATCGGCCCGTCTGTTTCTGGTTTGCGCCACGCTGCAACTCCTGCTCCTGGGCCCCATCGGCGTTCCTTTCTGGATTACGGTGCTGCTGAGCGTGCTGCTGGTATGGCTTTATACCGTGCGCGGGGGCGTGAAGGCGGTCATCGGCATGGATATCTTCAAAACCCTGTGCATGCTGGCGGCCGTGGGCCTAACCCTGCTTCTGGTGGGCAAGGAGGTGGGCAAACTGGAACCCGCCTACATGAAACTCTTCCATTTTGACGACGTCAACGCCTCCCAGTTCTTCTGGAAACAGCTTCTGGGCGGCATGTTCACCGTCATTGCCATGACGGGCCTGGACCAGGACATGATGCAGCGCACCCTGGCCTGCAAGAATGTGAAGGATTCCCAGAAGAACCTGATGGTTTCCATCCTGCTGCAGTCGGTGATGATTTCCCTCTTCCTGTTCCTGGGAGTGGCCCTGTACCAGTATGCCGGCCTGCACGGCATCACGGCCCGCGGAGACCAGCTGTTCCCGGAAGTGGCCTGGAACGGTGGCCTGCCCAGGATTGTGGGCGTCCTCTTCCTGGTGGGCCTGGTGATGGCCGGTTTCCCGGCCGGAGGAAGTGCCCTCACTTCCCTCACCACGTCCTTTACCATTGACATCCTGGGAGGAAAAGACCAGAAGCGCACGCTTATCCACAGCGGAATGGCCGTTCTGATGGCCCTCGCCATCATCGTTTTCAACGCCCTCAACAATACCAGTGTCATCGATGCGGTCTATCGCCTGGCCAGTTACTCCTACGGCCCCATCCTGGGCCTGTTCACCTTCGGCCTTTGCTGCAAGAGGACGGTCAGGGACGACTGGGTTCCCGTGGTGGCCATCCTGGCCCCCGTCCTGTGCCTGGTGCTGGACATGAATTCCGTCAAGTGGTTCAACGGGTACCACTTCAGCTACGAGCTGCTCCTGATGAACGCCGCGTTCACCATCATAGGGCTGCTGCTCATCAGCAAGAAGAAATAGAGATTGTTTAAGGAAGCTGTCTCACCGGGAAGGTGAAATAGGTTTCGGGATAGGGCTCTTCCTTCAGGGTGAAGTGCCACCATTCGCTGTCCAGGGGCTTGAATCCGTGATTGAGCATGGCCTTGCGCAGAATCATGCGGTTGGCAAACTGCTCCGGGGTTATGCTGCGGCCCGCCGGGCTCTTGGAGTTGTCTCCAGTATATTCAAAGGTGTCCGGGTTGCCGCAGAAGTCCGGATGGCTTTCGGGGCCGAACCAGTCGAAGGTGCCGCCCATGTCCAGCTCCTTCTCCGTATTCATGTCAAAGAGGGTCAGATCCACCGTAGAGCCACGTGTATGGCCGCTTTTGGCCATAATGTACTCCTGGTCAAACAGGACGCTCTTGTCCAGGTCCGGATAGAAATAGGGCTTCATGGCCACATCCGGGATATCGGCCGCCCAGCGCACGAAATGATCCACGGCACATTGGGGCCGATAGGCATCGTATATCTTGAGCCGGAAGCCCTGTGCCTTCACCTCGTCGTTGACGGCCTTGAGGCTGTCGGCCGCTTGCCTGGAAAGAAGCGCGGTGGGCACCTGGTAGCCATCTATGCGGGTTCCTACAAAGTTGTAGGTGCCAAAATAGCGGATTTCCAGGATGACGTCCGGAACTACGCTGGTAATGGTGACAAAGTCACTGTTGTCGGATGCCGGGTCCTCCTTTTTACAGGAAATGCAAAGCAGGGAAAGGGCGGCAAAACCCCATAAAAGTACCTTTTTCATAAACCACATAGTTTAAAACGGTTCAAAAATAATAAAAAAAAACTAACTTTGTTACTCATATATACTTAACTCATGAGAAAAACCTTCCCTTTCCTTCTCGGTCTTCTGATGGTTGCCGCCTGTGAAAACAAGACATACGACATAGACAACCTTTCCACGGAGGTTACCCTGCTGGAAGATGAAATTTCGGTGCCGATAGGCAATTTCGGCCCGTTCAACCTGGAACTGGTGAACCAGATTCCTCTTGTGGGCCAGGTCCTGGGTTCTGTCCTGAAAACCGAAGCCGACGGCACCATCCTGTGCGAAGCCCAGGAAGAGCTTTACAAGATTAGCGTGTATGAAATCATGGCCAAGACGAAGGAAGACATGTCCAAGCCATTTTCCTTTCCGATTGGAAAAAAGTACACCTCCCCCTATACGCTGGGTTCCCTGTTTCAGGGCTTTGGATTCCACTGCGTTGACCAGCACGTGACCCTAAGTGTAACCAACCCGCTTAACCAGGCCTACACCCTGGGAGGAGACGCTTTCGTGACGTGCAGAAACACCCGGATTTACGAAATCTGTTATGAAAACTATTTCCCTCTGAAAGACATTCCGGTGCGCCGCAGCAGTTCTGAAGTTGAACTTTTAGACATGAATCTTCCCGATTCGGTGTACTTCACCCCGGAAGAAATGGGATTCAGGGACTTGTCCATCAACCTTCCGGAGCGGCCGGCAGACCACGTCTGGAGCTCGTGGAATTCGGAGTTTGTTTTTTCTTCTTCCTATACGGGCCACATCGCAGCCGGAGAGAATGCCGAACTACCCCTGGCCATGTTCGGCCTCACCAGCATTTCCGTCAAATTCAACCTTCCCATCGAATCTTATGAGTTCAAGGAAGTGGAAGTGTCCATAGAGCTGGAAAACACCCTTCCCCTGCAGGTGGAAATTACCCGTCTGCAGCTGATGACGGGTGAGGATGCGGCGGTGGACGAGAACTTGGTGGCCACACCGGGAGACCTCACCATCAAGGGCGGGTCCCTCGAAAAGCCCGGACAGACACCCATCACCCTCAACATCAAAGCACAGGAGGGCATCATCCCCGACATCACGGGCATTCAGATGGGACTTGCCGTCAAATCGGCCCCCGGCTATGCCGATACCCTTCTTTCCTTTAAACAAGGTGTCAGTGTGAAATCGGCCTCCGCAACCCTTCGCGGCGGCGTAACCCTCGGCGTGTCAAATGAGTAAAAGAATCCTCCTTGCAGCGACCGCTCTCATAGGAGCCGTCCTCACCCTGAACGCCCAGTCCTTCACGGAAGGTTTCTTCCTCAGAGGTTTCAACCGGGCCTATCAGTATAATCCGGCCATCGTAGGCGAAAACGACTTTATCGGCCTTCCCCAGTGGAACTTCCAGCTGGTGAACAACGTGGGCGCCGGTGCCTTTCTCTATCCTGCAGGTGACATTCTGGTGACCGGTCTCCATTCTTCCATCCCCGCCAGCACCTTCCTGGGAAATCTCCCGGAGAATATCCGGTTCCGCGGAGACGTCAACGCAACTGTCATGTCTTATGGCTTCCTGAAAGGCGGCGCCTTCCATACCATAGACGTCAACGTTCGTGCTATCTACGGCGCCTCCCTGCCCAAGGAGCTCTTCAGGTTCCTCAAACTGGGCGCGAAGGACGGCGCTTCCGAACTGGGCGGAATGGGCCTGGGTGGCAATCTGTTTATAGAACTGGCCTACGGCTACGGCCGGAAAGTGAACGACTGGCTGTCCCTGGGCGGCCGTGTCAAACTCCTGCTGCCCATGCACGGCGCCCAGTTTGACATTTCGCGGCTGGATTTGACCACCAACCAGGAACAGCTGAAGATGTCGCTCCGCGGAGATTTGTATCTGACCAATCATACAACAAACATCCACACCAACGACCAGGGATTCTGGGACCTTTCCACCCTCTCCAAGAAAGGCACGACGGGTTTCCTTCCCACCGGCGTCGGTGTCGCCCTGGACCTGGGCCTTCTGGCCACGCCGGCCGAAGGGCTTACGCTGAGCCTCTCCGTCCAGGATATCGGGGCCGTGTTCTGCTACTATGCCAACAGGGCCACCATGGGCGGAACCGCCACCTTCGAAGGATTTGACGATGTCACCTATGAGCACCTCAACGGCGAAGACATGAAAAAATTGCTGACGGATACCGGAAAGGAATTCCTGAACCTGCTGAGGCCCATCGGCTTCTATGGTCACAGCTGGCGCACACAGGGACTGAACATGCAGGCCAACCTGGGCGTCAAATACGAGATGCCCTTTTACCGCCGCCTGGCAGTGGGTGCCACCGGACGCCATATTGCCGGCGCAGGACTCCCGTACTGGGAAGGACGCGGAACCGTGGAAGTCAACCCCTGGAACTGGCTGGACATTACAGCCAACCTGGGCTACGGAACGCAGGGTGCCGTCTTTGGCCTGGCCGCAGCCGTCAAGTTCCATCACTTCCAGCTTACGGCAGGATGGGAAGACGGCTTTGGTGGAACCCTCTTGGCTTCCCGCACCCCCATCCAACGCAATTTCAGAACAATTATTGTTGGGTTAACCTACAGCCTGTAACCCAAAAGACCGGCCCCAAGGAGCCGGTCTTTCTTTTTTTCTTTCAGACGTTTACTTCTTTTTTGGTACAATGTAGCGCACAAAGCCCACCTGGATGCCCAGGGCGTCCACGCTGCGGGCAATCCTGAACTGGTTCAGGTTGGCCGAACCCATGTTGGCGTCTTCTTTTTTCGCATCTACCATGTTCCAGTATTTGTCCTGGTGGCTGCGCTGCCAGGCGGCCCCCACCAGGGGAATGCTCACGGTGAGTACGCTGTTGTCCTTGAGCTTCACGGCCACGCCGCCGGCAATGTCGATGCCGATGGTGAGCGTGTTGGACTCACGGAGCTTGGTCGCCTCTCCGCCGTTCTTGGGGATGGGATGGGAGAACGTGAAGCCGTAACTGCCGAAGAAACGGCCCTCGGCAAATACACCCAGCATCTTGCTGCCGAACAGGGACTTGTAACGGCGGGCGGCAAAGGCAAGGGCCATCTTATGGTGTATCATGTGACGGTTGGAGATGGTCAAGTTCAGGCTCTCGTTGTCCGGTGCGGCATTCAGGATATCCCGGAAATCAAGCTGGAGGTTGGTATCTACCAGATAGCCGTTATAGCCTATACTGACACCCAGACAAGTATCATCGGACACAAACCAGGAATAGCCGGGTGTAACATTCCAGACCTGGAGCTTTCCCTGGCCGATATTCAGGAGGGACAGGATGGAATAGCCGTCTCCGGGGTTCTCTCCCGTCACGTTGAACAGGCGGTAGGAACCGCCAATGCCAAAGGCACGGCCGCCCTTGGCCAGGAAAGCGCCTTTCTGCGGATTTTCGGGGTCGTCGAAACGGCTCAGGGCCTTGTCGATAGGATTCTGTGCAAAGGCCGAAAGCGGCAGCAGCACCAGAAGAGTCTGCAATAGTTTTTTCATGGTTTATATGATTTATTGGTTATTGACCTGTGAATCTGGGGACGGCAGCACGGGCGTTCTTTCCGGGGGGATATGATCTGCATCTGCTATATGGCGCCGGCGGTAAAAGATTCCGTCACACGCAAAATGGAAATAGGCTTTGGTAAGTTTGTATCCCCAAGTGAGTCTCTCCATCATCTTCCCTAAAATTTCCACTTGGCGCCCAACACGACTATGCGCCGGTTGCCTCTGACCTGCTCCACCCAGAACTCCTGCAAGTCCTCCGATTCAAAACTGCTTTCGCGGGGCTGGTCCAACAAGTCGTGCCCTTCCAGATAGAGCGTGAACTTCTTGAATTCTTTCTGAATATGGGCGCTGAGCTCGCAGTATTCCTTGAAAAGGGTGAAGAAGGTAGCTACTTTACTCTGATATTTGGCATCCATTCCAACGCTCCATCCCTTGCCCAGCCGGGCCGATATGTCGGAAGTGAGACGCCAGTTATAGCTGTCCTTGATTTCTCCGCTGTGCCTGGCCACGCGGTGGGACCGATTGTAGGTTACCCCGGCATTGGCCGTGATAACTTTTCCGCGCCAGCCAAGCTTCTGCGAAACCCCCACCGACCGGCTGTCGGCCGCATTCAGCCACTTGAACACCTTGTACGGGCGCCCTTCTATCTCCTCATTGGTCCAGGTCTGGTCTATTTCGTTGAGTACCTGCTTATAAGATACCGCTGTCCGGGAAAGGAAGCGTTTGTACTTGAACTCATATTCCAGGCCGTAGATGTCTGTCGTGGGAGAAAGCAGGCTTTCGTTACCGCGGTATAGCTGGTCCAGGTAACCGGCGGTGCGGTCGTACCAGCAGATTTTGAGGTAGTCCGGGTGGGCAACGCTCATCTGGTTGGTCAGGTTGAGGGAATGACTGGGGGAAATGGTCCATTTTACGTTGGCCCCTCCAACAGGATACACACCTCTTATTTTCAGGGTTTCCCAATGGGAATCATCGCTGAGACGTCGGCCATAAACCTGGGCGGCATAATCTGCGTGGGCTTCTATGCTTTTCCACTTGAAATCGGCCACCAGGTATGGTTCGGCCCTTAAACTGAGGAAATTGAAGTTTTCCCTCAGGCGGGTGGAATCCCGCCACTCTTCTTCCTGCTCACCCTCCCATGAAGGCAGGATGCGGGTGGCTCCGCTGTTCTGGTCCAGGGCCTGCTGGGCAGAAAGGCGGAAACCCGGAGTCAGTTTCAACTGGGTGGCATCGGCCAGGACCGTTCTCTGGAAATGGACATCCCCGTTCAGGTTCAAATCCAAGCTGCTGGGAGTGATGCGGTACATCCAGGCATAACCCTGGATATCGTCCATGTCCACTTTTGTCCCTCCGTCGGGTTTTCCTTCCCCGGCCTTGAAAACAGCCCAGGTATTCATCCTCTGGCTGCCGGTTGCCTGGAAAGACAGGGAACTCTCCAGGATGCTTCGTCCCGAATGGAAACTCCGGTAGGTCCGGACTCCGGTTTCCACTTTGTGTTCATCCATGACGGGGACTTCATAATAGTACGAAAAATTCAAATCGTCGGCCAGTGTGGCATTGGCGTTGACTGTTTCGTTGACGGCCCGGTCGTTCCTGTACTGGTACAGAATCCAGGCAGAATACTTCTGCTGTTTTGACGGCATCCACGCAAAATCCGACTTGACGGCAGTGGAAAAAGGCCTGGTCAAAGCAGCTTTGTACTGCAGGCTCACCCGCTCATTCTTGTACTGGAAGCGGCTGTTGTCCGTGGTTTTGGGCTCCCACTTCTGGTCCACGCGGAGGTTCCAGAGGAATTTGTCGGTCTTGTAGTTAAGCTGAAACGTTCCCCGGGCCAGGACGTGAATCATAACATCGTCTTCACTCACACCGCCATCCATTCCACCCAGGCCCACACCCAGGTCCACATTGCCGGACCACTGCGCCCTCATGGGAAGGGAGCACAGCAGCAGGAGAAAACAAATGAGACAAAAGCCCTTTCGCATACACCTGAATAGATAAAGCGGACTTGCAAAGATACGATTTTTTACGTTCTTGTTGACTTTCTCCCCAAAATGGAGTAATTTTGAATACTGAAATCTTAGAGTCTGTTTTGAAATGATTCAATAAATTCTTTATGTTTCTTTTTGGTAAATTTTCCTCAAAAATTTCCACAAAAATAAACAATAAATAAAAATATCAATCATTTCAAAACAGACTCTTAAAACCTATACATTATGAAAAAGTACATTGCAGAGTGTTTGGGAACGTTTGTTCTTACCTTCCTGGGCTGCGGAACAGCCATGTTCCTGGGTTGTGACACCCCCGCCGGGGTTGTCGGAACGGCCATTGCCTTCGGTCTGGCCGTTGTTGCCATGGCATACACCATCGGCGGCATCAGCGGTTGCCACATCAATCCGGCCATCACCCTGGGTGTTGCCCTGAGCGGCCGCATGAGCTGGAAAGAAGCCTGCGGTTACTGGGTAGGACAGGTTATCGGCGGCATCATCGCCGGTGCATGCCTGCTCTGGGTCTCCTCCATCGTGGCGGCTCCGGATCTCACCGGCGGCCTGGGCTCCAACGGCGTTGCCAATGCCGGCGGCGTATGGGGCGCCTGCCTGGTGGAAGTGATGGCCACTTTCCTCTTTGTGCTGGTGGTCCTGGGAACGACGGATTCCAAGGTGGGTGCCGGGAACTTCGCCGGCCTGGCCGTCGGCCTCAGCCTCATCCTGGTCCATCTGGTGTGCATCAACCTTACCGGAACTTCCGTGAACCCGGCCCGCTCCATCGGCCCCGCCCTCTTCGCCGGCGGACAGGCCCTCAAGGACGTATGGGTATTCATCTGCGCCCCGCTGGTGGGCGGTGCCCTCAGCGCCTGCGTCTGGACAGCCCTCGCTCCGGAGAAATAAGTTCACCTCCCGTCCCCTCCGAGATTTCGCTGCGCTCGCGACATCAGCCGCCTTCTGGCGGCAGCCCCTTCCCCGGGGAAGGGGTTTGGGAATGGTGGGCCTCATTTGAGCCTCTCGTACACGAAAACCGCCTATTTGGTGTACGAACCCTCTCAAAACAACCGGGTTTTCGCATCGAGCCGGAAGGAAGTGGCTATTGCCGATGTCGTGGAAAGCTTCCGCCAAGGAAGGAAAGCCGTCGGCAGATGAAAGCGTTCATTCGTGAGAACGAGTAGCGGCTTAATCGAATCAAGAGAGAGAATCAGTTTCGCTGATGAAAAAGAAGAGGAACTGGAGCGAGAGTCAAAGAGTCTGGGGAAAAGAAGTGGATTTGGCTTATTGAATCTATGTAAATAAATACTCCCCTGCCGGAGGAAATCTACGACAGGGGAGGTTTGATTAATTAGTATAAATCCTATACCGATTATATACATTACCTCGGTTTATAATCTTTACAGTAAAGGGGCCGGTCCATCGAGGAGTCCACGACACGACGCAGTAATCCGAATAATCAATATCCTTACCCATAAGATTGCCGTTTTCGTCATATACATAAAGATCCAAATCTGTATCGCCGTCGCCATTGACTACAACCATTGCGCGCGATCCACCACGGAAGGTTACAGTCCAGACATCCGTATCTTTAGCCGACACGCTGCTGATTGCACTTTGCGGACCACCTGTGGCACCACGAGAAGGGCCGCTGCTGATAGAAGAGTATTCTTTTTTAACATCTTCAAGATAGTCCGTAATATGCTTGTCTTCACCAGCCCACAGCGCAGCGTCTGCCAGTAACCGGTCCACAGTTATATCCGGACGTCCGCTGGACTTGGTGTTCTCCGAAGACGAACTTAACTGAGTTGAGTCGGCAATCAGTTCCTGTGTAGGGACAGACATTAAAATCTTCGCTGCCTCAATCAACGCCGTAGCGGAATAGTTATTATATCCGTAAGAAGCCAACTGGTTAGCCAGACGGATACTTTCCATCATTGGATTGGCAGGGACAGACACTTTGTCTTCATCCTGTGCCTGGGCAAACTGAAACGCAAGAATACCCAGCAATACAAAAATTGTTTTTTTCATAAAACGTTTATAATTAGGGGTTAATGTTTGAAAATCAATCAATCATAATAAACGCGGCCCAGTCTCCAAGCGGATGCTCCTTTTTCAAATGATTCCTTGCATTCCGGAATGATTGCTGCCTGTCCAGACCCTTCGACATCCCATCAAAGAAATCCAACATGAAATCACGGCTTTCTTCGCTGTTCACTTCCCATAGGGTCATAACGATACCTCCCGCACCTGCCATCTTGAATCCTCGCTGCAGTCCGAAAACACCATCCGGAGATATATCTCCAAGCGCCGTTTGACACGCGGACATTACAACTAAAGAAACATCCGTCAGGTTATGGGTTGCTATTTCCTTGGCATATAGAAGCCCGTCCTCTGGATCGCTTTGCCCGGGGGAACGGGAAAAGACTATACCTGATCGCAACATTGGGTCTAATGATGACGGGGAAGGGGAATAAAAACCGTGCGTTGAAAAAACAAGCAGATTCCTTCCTTGTGAGGACTGGCTCTTGAAGCTGTCTTCATCTCCATCTGGTCCGGAAATAACTCGTACAAAATCCATCGTACTAGAGAGAACGCAGGCTATTGAGTCAACTTCTTCCTTTGTTTGGGGAAGATTCACCCAATTCCTTTCCCCGGGTTTGTCGAAAAACCCTGATTTGAAACCGGCGGAAAGGTTATATTCCAGACCTCCCCATAGAAGAGCTGTTTGCAACTCTTTGGAGTGGGGGAAGCACAACTCTCCCGTTGAAGACAACCTGAAAAGATTGAATTTGTCCGAAGCCAATATCCCATCTTCTGAATAAAATGCCTCCAAATTGAAGCGATGGAGATCTCCGTCAATCGAATAATATACCCTATCGGCATCCTTAATATACTCTTCAATCGGCGCCCAAAGGGATTTATACAACTCCATCGATACGACGCGATTACTATAAACACGACGTTCTCTGAGCGAACCTTTCTGAAGTTCGCTTCCATAACAGAGATGGATATATTTTGGCGCCTTGAACCCAGGACGTATCAGCAACGCATAATAAGAATTGTCCGGAGCGTGAACTATCTCTAATGCAGCTTCTTTTTTCTTGAGCTTCTTTTGCACATCCTTCCAGCTGATGGAAAGATAGCGGGACAGGCCGTCCAAAGAAATATCTCCACTCCTTATAACGCCTGTCAAATCTTTTTCTGCAAAATACTTCTGTACTCTGATATAATTGATATCGCCCTTCGATGCACCCTCCATAACCAATTTATCTGCCTCTGCACAGAGGTGTTGCCACTGTGAAAACCTTTCTCTGACGGCAAGATCCGGATGATGGCTTAAATATTTGTCTATGGTTTTGTCTGTCTTAAGCAAGAGAGTCTTTGTCAATAACGCCCAATCGTATTGCAAGGATGAGAGTAATGGGGAGATTTCCTCACGGTTGGTACTTATAGGAATGGCTATATGGCTACGCCTAAGAACTTCCATCAACTCTTGCCTGCTTTCAGATGAAAACTCAAGCAAGAAAGAAGATATGAACCGCCTTGTATCGGAGAGATATTTTTTGATCCCTGCCTGAACTCTTGAAGGAGAACTGCTTCCTTTTATCATTGAGTTTAACAAAAATGCATCGTATTGTGAAAAAGTCACGAATTTTTCGCGCTCAAGCTCTTCCCCTATCGTAACAACTTGTTCGTATTTTTCCAAGGCATTATAACATCGTACAAGGAGAGACTTGACTGAATGCACCGTAGGCCTGTCAAAGACAGACAACAGGCAATCGTCAAAAGTTGCGCATGCTTCTTCAAATCGCTCAGACTCAAGAAGATAATATCCATAGTTAGTATTTAGGTACGCTCTGTCTCTCCTATCCTCCACCTCATTTATGTGAGCTAAATACTCTCTCTCCAACTTGTTTATAACATTTGGCTTATCTATTTCCAAAGCCTGCATCAATCTGGCAGTGCACATAGATAGATACAAATCATCACATAGTTTCTTTTGGTCGTTTATTGGAAAAGTGAGTAGTTTAAGATTGCTGATGATATGCCGCTCAACAAGATCTGCCGACTTGGCTATCATTCCCCAGTCGTAATAGGCTATTGCAAGATTGATTATCTTCCACGGGTTCGTAGAAGAGTAGTTGTTAAGTATACTCAATGAATTATCCAAGATATCCAAAATCCTTCCCTTATTAGTGTCATCATCCGCATAAGCTACTTGAAGGGCGTAAGGAATGGCTTTCAACGCCATGTCCACAGGATTGTTGTAACCCTTAAATAGTTCACGTGAAGTATTATCAAGTAGTTCGGATACACGATTATCTACTAATGAGTATGACCACGTTAAATCCCGAAGAGCGTCCAAAAAACTTTCCCGATACCGGTCTTGCCCTTTTTCGTTCAGGGCCCAAACTATAGACGGGCAATCATATGGGAGATAATTTGCATAGGTCCGGCCCACTTTTTTCAATGACTCCCTCAGTTCAAAAAATGTATTCAAGCTTTCTCCCCTTCTATAGTTCACCTTGAGAATATTTTTTACCGACTCAGATAAACTGGCATCTATGTGTTTCAGCAACTTCAATTCCCAATCAATGTAATCCTTGGTCGATTCGGATGCATAAAGTTGCCTATGAGCAAGAACCAAACAATTTAACATATGTGAAAATTGCGACTCCGGGACTTTCTTATTTGCGTAGTCAACCAATGTTTCAGCCAAACCATCAAGTGTGGTTGAATTGCCATTTATTAATAAATCGCCAACGCCTTCTAATACAGCCCTTGTTTCTTCGAAATAATTTCCATCTTCCGGAAAAGCAGTAAACACCGTTGAAAGGATTGCTTTCGTCTCTATGGAAGCATCGTGCTCCATTATCTCACGCATATACTTGTCATCACCATACAAGAATGCCTCGATGTAGTGCAAATGACGCAAAACAGATGACTCCTTCTTATACGATGAGGAAAGGTGGCCTGGATCCATGGCATAAGCAATCATGGATTCCGCAGCGATTTTACACCGTCTATAACAAGCGCGAACCGCAGTCTCATTATTTGATAGCCGCCAAATCAGTTCCCAAATCTCATTCAGTAGACATTCGCGTCCCATTGACAAACGTGAAAACTCTTTCTTGGCCGTTGCCATTGCTGAAAATCTGCCCCTTAGCAAAGGGATATAAACTCTTTGAAGCAGGCTGACATCAGTCGTTTGTGCATCAGGAATGGTCAATGCTTTTATGACCTGAAGCGTAAAAACAGTGTCGGCGTTATCAGTCAACGCCTCCAAATCTTGGGCAAGAGTAACAATGCTATCCGGACTTTGCCGGAGCAAGTAGTTCATGCGTACAAGCAAGCCATTTTTTGCACTATCTTGCAGGGACACTTGTGCCGAAAGTGATGTCGGTGCCATATGACATGACAAAATAACGGCAAAGGCAAGCCAAATGTGATAACGCATCACGCTAAAATTAAATTGTTCGCCTGGCTTCAAAGACGGGAAACAACTACCAAAAACAAAAGTGTGAAGCCCATCTCCGTTCATCTGTGGAAGGTTTTGCAGAACCTGAAAGGATGAAACGTCAATAATACTCCACACTCGGCCGATATGGAGTAATTGCCTTAGAAAAAGGCGCACAACATATGCATGCACGAGCGGAAAGAATTGTCGCATCCTCCTTTCGTAAAAATCTGCAAATTTTCCACAAAGGAAGCGAAAACACTTTCGCTATATGTCTTAGGTCACTTTGATGACCTCTGCTACAAATATACTCATTTTTCTCTTTTAACCAAAACGTCTATCCTTAGGAACGACAATGGAGTGGGGCTTGAAATGAATCGCCCATTTGGAAGAGTTTGGCTTCCTCGCATGTTTACTCGGCGGATTATTCGCATTGAGCCATCCATCTCGTCCCCTCCGAGATTTCGCTGCGCTCGCGACATCAGCCGCCTTCTGGCGGCAGCCCCTTCCCCGAGGGAAGGGGTTTCGGGATGGGGTAACTCATTTGAGCCTCTCGTACACGAAAATGCCTGTTTCGGTGTACGAAAGACCGAACTGGCCCCCCGTACACGAAATCGACCTTTCCGTCACCGGTCCCTGACCTTTCCGTCGCTGGTCCGCAAATACCTGGGGGACTGGGGACAGCTTTCGCCGTTCTGTGCGCTCTGCCGTCGCTGGTCCCCAACAAAAATGCAGACCGGGGACACTACTCTCCTGCACCTGGGACGTTATTCCGATTGACCAGAAACAAGGTTTTCGCATTGAGCCGAGTGAAGCCCAATTTGGGGTCAATGTCAAAAGCCAGTCGTAAACTTTACAGGTTTTACGGGAGGTGGGTTCCGGGAGCAATAGGATTCGCCGGAAGTGAGGGAGCAGGTGGAAGGGCCGTTCGCGAAGCGATGACGGGCTTTTGGGAAAATGGTGAGCCGGAGTGCCGACGGTGGATCTGCGAAGGGTGAGGTCCTGAACGAAGGGAAAGGGGACATTAGACCGGCAAGG
>CAJOLS010000001.1 GCA_905235535.1 uncultured Bacteroidales bacterium | reverse complement strand
GCCGAAAATGCCCTTCGGGATATGCTGTTCGAATATGCCGGCCTGTTCCTCTCCCGCATCAAGGACGATCCCGCCGAGCGCTATGCCGCCCTGCTGAAAGACCGTCCGGACATCCTCCGGAGGGTTCCCCAGCACTACATTGCTTCCTATCTCGGCATTACGCCCGTCTCCCTCAGCCGCATCCGCCGCAGGCTCGTGCCGGTGCAGGAAATCGTTTAAATTTGCGTCCGATTTGATTCCCCGCCCGGGTGGAAATCCCGCACTGCCAGGACGCTTCCTGGTACAGGAATTCTGTTCACGGCCCCCGGCTCCTGTCGGCATCTGGGGCTCCTGAGGAACTACCTTGCAGAAGGAGACTGCGCTGCAGGCGTAGTCTCCGTAGTGATTCCCGCTTATTCGGGTGTATGGGGATTTGATTTGGACCAGTTCCAGGTCTATACCCGGTTCATCCTGCTGGACAACATCACCGGCTACCGGAGAGCTGCTCCAACTTGGCCACGAGTGCAGGAAAATCTTTGATTTTCGGAGCAGACTCGTCCAAGATAGTCCTTACGTCAATCCTTTCCTTCCCGGCCTCTTTGAACATCGTGAGCAGATCCAGCGCCTTCGCTACATCCACCTGCTGGCCCAGGATTATGGTATCATTTCTCGAAAGCATAGGCGCATCAGAATATCTCACCGTTCCAAAGCATCCTGAAAAAGTCAAGCACGTATATCAACTCAATGTCATCGACTTTCCTTGTTAGCGGTTCCAGCGAAACGAGAATCAGCCGACAGTCTGGATGCTCTTCGTGGAAGGCCTTCAATCCTTTTTTATGACGTGCCTTGACCTCCTCGGCAGATTTTATTTCAATGGCCACCCTGGCGTCGCCGATAATAGCATCAACCTCTTTCTTGTCGTATGTACGCCAGTAGGAGAGGGTTTCTTTTATATCGTTGTATCCCTTGTATGCGATAATCTCCTGCATGACAAGGTGTTCAAAGGCGTGACCATAATCGTCAGTGCCGCGTTTCAAGGAATGGTGTCCCATCAGGTAATTGGCAAGTCCCACATCGAAATAGTAGAACCTGGGGGCCTGGACGATTTTCCGCTTTACTTCTTTCCTGAATGCGGGAATTTCGTAACCAAGCAGCGTATCATACAGGATCTGGAAATAGGACTGGACCGTTTTGGCTGAGACACCACAATCGGAAGCGATGTTCGTATAGTTCAGCATTTCACCATCGGAAATGGCGGCAACTTCCATGAAGCGTTCAAAAGCATCCAGTTCCCGGACTTCGCCCTCTTCGCGTATTTCCTCGTTCAGATACACTTCCACATACCCTTTGAGGCGCTTCGTAGCGTCCGGTACCATATAGTGGCGCGGAATCATTCCATTCTGGACAGCGCGGTCCAGCTGGAAGTCCGTGACCTCCGGCCAGACAAGCGGGTATAATGTTTCAGGGATGGCTCGTCCACCGAGGGTATTCGCGCCGGATTTCTTGAGCTTCCGGGCACTTGAACCGCTGAGGATGAACCACAACCCCTTGTCAACCATCAGGGAGTGGACTATATCCAGCAGTTCCGGCACTTTCTGGATTTCATCTATGATGACAAGAGTTCCTGCAGGTTTGTCCGAAAGCGCCTCCTTCAGCGCATTCGGATTTCTTTTAAAGAATTTACGCAACTCAGGGTCCAGTAAATCATAGTAAATCTTACCCTTGAACCGTTCCTTCAAAAGGGTGGATTTCCCCGTCTGACGTGCTCCAAACAGGAACATTGCTTCGTCTAACTTACTCTCGACATCAAATATTCGCTTATACATACCTCAAAATTTCCTGATTATACTCCCGAATTTTCCAAAAATTATGGAGTACGGTCACAAATTTACGTGCAAGTTGAGAGAAAAGCAAATTTTTTTGCTTTTCCGAGACGCAGCCGTAAATGCCCACGAAGTGGGAATTTAGTATAGTTTATCTGAATACCAAAATCTTTGCAAGATTATCGATTATAGGCTAAGCGAGTTGGCAAACGTGTTCATGGCGTCGGACTTGGTCTTACCGACAATATCGATGTACGGCTTTATGGATTTGTAGTAGCATTTGAGAGTCTGTTTTGAAATGATTGATATTTTTATTTATAGTTTATTTTTGTGGAAATTTTTCTTGAAAATTTTTGGCCATAGAGGTTCCTATGGGTGAAAATTTTTGAGGAAAATTTACCAAAAAGAAACATAAAGAATTTATTGAATCATTTCAAAACAGACTCTGAGGATGGTGCGGTCTTCGTTGAGCTGGAGGCCGATTGATGGCTTCGCGGGCTTTGGGGCATTTCTTCACCTTTTTCTCCGGATGAAATACACGTAGAACAGCAGGACGATATTCATCACCAGGGAGTAGAGAATGGCAGGGATGGCCATCACCTCGTTGGCAAAGATGAAGGGACTGGACGCGATGGCAATGGCCTGCGCCGCATTCTGCATCCCCACTTCGATAACCACCGTCCGCCGTTGCTGCGCGTCGTTGCGCACCAGGCGGGAGAGCAGGGAGGAACAGCCGACAGCGACCAGAATCAGCGCCGTCACACAAAGACCCAGGATGCCGATGTTGTCCAGAATGGTATGCCGATGCTGGATGTAAAAAACGGTAATCAGCACCAGCAGCAGCGGGAACGCCAGCTTGGAAAGAACCTTGTCTGTCTTCTGGGCAACCTTCGGGGCAAGATAGTGCAGCCCCAGTCCTATAAGCACCGGAACAAGCATCATTACAAGGTTCTGCTTCATCAGATTGCCGACGGGAAGGTGGATGCCCACACTCTCCCCTACCAGACGTGTGGCCCAGTTCATCACCACCGGGATGGTGAAAAGGGTAATGATGCTGCTTAATGCCGTCAGCATCACGGACAAAGCCACATCTCCACCGGCCAGTTTGGAGAAAACATTGGAAGAACTGCCTCCCGGGCAGCAGGCAACGAGTACCAGGCCGATGAAGAACACCGGTGGCAGGCGGAAAAAATAAGCCAGCCCCAGCGCGATGGCCGGAAGCAGAACAAGCTGCCCGAAAAGCGCCACCACCACCGGCCAGGGCCTGCGGAACACCTTTCCGAAATCTTCCAACCGCAGGCTCAGGCCCAAATCGAACATCAGCAGCGTCAGGATGGGGAGGACAATCCAAATGGTATTCATTTCAAAACAGACTCTTACATCAATCGCTTTCCGGGACAAGGTGAAGCACAAGGTATTCCGAACGGGTTCCTATTCGGATTTTAGGGCCCCAGATGCCCAGGCCGGAACTTACATAATAGCGCGTATTCCCCCGCCGGTGATGGCCCCAGGATTTCTCGTACATGGCATCCGTCAACCAGGAAATGGGCCAGACCTGTCCCCTGTGGGTATGTCCGCTGAACTGAAAGTCAATTCCGGCCTCCTCCGCTTCCTCCAGGTGATAGGGCTGGTGGTCCAGCAGGATGGTGTAGCCTTCCGCACCACCAGCCAACTGGGAAAGCGCCTTTCGCCCCCGGTTGATGCGGTCGTCCCGGCCGATGAGCGTCAGCCCCTCAAAATAGGCTACAGAATCTCGCAGAAGGGTGATTCCTGCTTCGGCAAAGAACTTTTCCGCATCGGCCTCCCGGCCGATATATTCGTGGTTGCCCAGGACGGTATAGATGGGAGCGGAGATACGTGCGAATTCCGAGGCATAGTTTCCTTCCTCCAGCGGCCTCAGCTGGATATCTATGACATCCCCGCCGAAGAGCACCAGGTCCGGTTTTTCAGCGTTAATCAGGTCCACCCAGCGGGAGAGTTCCGGCTTTCGGTTGCCGTATCCCAGGTGAAGGTCACTGGCCAGAAACACCGTCAGGGGCCTGGAAAGCGCTTTCTCCGTATGGATTGTAAGCTCTTCACGGTATTTGTGTTTGTAATGGATTCCGCCGGCCAAAAGGACCAGGGAAATGATTCCCAGAAGCCCCGCCATGGTATATCCGTTTCCGGACAGCCAGTTTTGGGGGAGAAGCCCCGCAAGGGCGCCGATATCGGCCAATACGAAGGCGATAAGCAGATACAGGTAGGCTATCATCCAGGGATGGCCCACTTCGTATAAAGCCGTGATGGTTGGGATGGGAACCCTGCTGCGGAGTCCCATGCTGGCGAAAGCGGCCACCATCCATAGTAAAAACAGGAGGGCAACGGTCAGCTTGGGGATCCATCCTCCCGGTGTAAGGCGCCAGAGGTGCCAAATCACATAAGCCATAGTGGCCAGAAACACTATAAGTACACGAACTAATCCTAATCTCATGCCCCAAAATTAGTGATTTTGCTCCGGAATTTGCAAGGAGTGCTTGTTTTTTGTTATATTTGCCAAATTAAAGCCGTGCAGATGAAACCTGAAACCACCATTATCACCGTACAGGGGAAAAAACTACTCAAAGCGTTTATCCGTTTTCCGCTGGATTTATACAAAGATTGCGAAAACTGGGTTCCTCCCTTCGAAAGCGACGAATTCCAATCCCTTGGACCGGATAATCCGGCCCTCGAATTCTGTGAAAAAGAACTTTTCCTGGCCTGTCGGGAGGGCAAGATTGTGGGCCGCGTCGCCGCCATCATCAACCACAGGGCCAACAAAAAGTTCGGTGAGAATACCGTCCGTTTTGGCTGGATAGATTTCATTGAGGATTTCGAGGTGGCCAAGGCCCTCATAGATACGGTTATCGTATGGGGTGCCAAGCGCGGCGCCAATACCATCAAAGGCCCCCTGGGCTTTACGGATATGGACCGCGAGGGCTTGCTGGTAGAGGGTTTTGAAAACGAAAGCCCCTTCACCGTCATCTACAATTATCCTTATTATCCCGAATATCTGGAACGGCTGGGCTTTACCAAAGACGTGGACTGGACGCAGCGTTTCCTCAATTTCTCGGACGAACTTCCGAAAATGTACAAGTATTCCACTATCATCGAGGAACGCTACGGTCTTCGCATTTACAGGGCCCGCACCCTCAGGCAGATAGTCAGCCGAGGCCGGGAAATGTTCCACGTACTCAACGCCGCCTTCGACCCTCTGTACGAATATACCAGGCTTTCCGAAAAGCAGATAGACAGCTATGTAAGGCAATATACGCCGGTCATGAACAAAGACCTGGTGGCCTTTGTGGTGAACGAGAAAGACGAGCTGGTGGCCTTTACCGTCACCATGCCGCACATCAGTGCCGGCGTACGCAAGGCCAAGGGCCGCATTTTCCCCTTCGGCTGGATGCACATCCTCCCCTGGCTCAATGCCCGGAAGAACCATATTACGGAAGGCCTTCTGATTGGCGTATTGCCGGAGTACCAGGCCAAAGGCGCCGCCCTCCTCATGACCAAGTACCTGCATGAAAATTACATCCGCTTGGGAATCAAGCGGATGTTAATGAACCCGCAGTT
Organism: uncultured Bacteroidales bacterium; assembly: GCA_905235535.1. Taxonomy (GTDB): domain Bacteria; phylum Bacteroidota; class Bacteroidia; order Bacteroidales; family UBA932; genus Cryptobacteroides. Next base: position 42,317 of record CAJOLS010000001.1, on the reverse strand, counting down.
AGAAGAAAACTACAAGGTGCAGACGCTCTTCGAGCCCTACAACCCGCAGCCGTATCAACGTCGCCGCAGTTATGTAATGGAGATCAAGGCCGATACGCTCTAACCTCTCTCCTGAATAATAGTGTCACAGACTTCCCCGACGGTAACCGGCAGCGGTTTCCCTTCTGGGAATCTCATTTGGAACTTCTCCTCCGAGGCCAGGGCCAGGAGCATCATGGAAAGCGAGTCTATACCGAGCTCGCGGACGAGCTCGGTATCAAAACCCACAAGGGTAAGGTCCGTTTTGGGCCGGATAACAGTGAGAATCTCCTTGAGACCTTCAAATACCTCTTCCCTCGTCATCATACGCGGCTTACTTTCATGCTTCCGGTGCGCTTGAAGTCTTCCGTACGCACGATCACTTTGCGGATTTGATGGGTAGAAGGCTGCGTGGCGTTGATTTTGTCCACCAGGTTCTTCATATAGGCTTCCACTTCCTCGAAAGGCCTGCCTTCAAAGGCAGGCATCAACGGCAGAATCTCCACGGCAATAACCATGGAACCGTTGAGTTCGTCTTCCTTCACCATGGCGTCCCTTACGCACGGGTCGGCATAGAAGGGCTCTTCCAGGGCCTCGGGGCTCACGTTTTCGCCATTGGCCAGCACAATGATATTCTTGATGCGGCCGGTGATGTACAGGAAGCCTTCCTCGTCAAAGCGGCAGAGGTCTCCGGTGCGCAGCCAACCGTCTTCCGTAAGGACTTCGGCGGTGCGCTCGGGGTCTTTGTAATAGCCGGAGAAGACATTGTCCCCCTTAATCCACAGTTCTCCGTCCACAATCTTGGCTTCCTGGCCGGGATAGATGCGGCCGATGGAATTGGGCTTTCGAATGGTATCGGCACTGGCACTGGTGAGGTTGGAGGTTTCCGTAAGGCCGTAGCCGAAGCAGAATTCCACCCCCAGCTTGGAGAAGGTTTCCACCAGGCGCGGCGGCACGTTGGCGGCGCCGGAAATAATCATGCGCAGTTCTCCGCCCAAAAACTGGGGACCGTACATCTTCACCATGCCGGCCAGGATGTCGCAGATGCCGGGTACGATGACCAGGATGGTGGGCTTGATCACGGACAGTTTGCCCATGGCGGCCTTCATGTCTTCGCAGGTGTAGATGAGGTTGCCGGTGTAGAAGCAGCCCATGGTGCCGATAATGAGGCCGAACACGTGGCTCAGGGGCAGCAGGGCCAGATAGCGGTGTACTCCTATCACCTTGCCGGGTTTGAAAATGGTGTTGTAGTTGCCTCTCATGAGAGCGCGGTGGCTAAGGACAGCTCCCTTGGGCGCGCCGGTGGTTCCTCCCGTGAAGAAGATGGCGGCGGGGCTTTCAGGGTCTATCTCGGCAGAAGGGGCGCCCGTCTCGGCAATGGAAGCGGCCGGAAGTACCTTCGTGCCCTGTATCTTGGCGGTAAGGGGCATGAACTCCTCCCGGACGAAGATGGCGGCAATGTCAAATTTCATGCAGCAGCCCGCCACGGCCATTTCGGGCAGGGAGGCCGGGAAATTCATGGCCACATAACCGGCCGAAGTCACGGCCAGGAACAGTTCTATGGCATCCTGGCTGTTACGGTCGAAAATGGCGATGTGGGCGCCTTTGGGAAGGCCCAGGCCCTCAATAAAGGCACGGCGGCGGGCCACTCTCTCTCCCAGCTCCTTGTATGTAATGGTGTTGGTTTGGTCGGAAATGGCCGGATTCTGGGCGAATTCCTTGGTAAACCAATCTACGAACTGGCCCATGGTGGGCAGATACGGAAGGCGTTCAAACTCCTCCTTGGTTAACATGGAGTGGAAATACTCTTGGTTGGTCATAAAGTGTTGGTTTAAGTTAGTAGATATAAGAGTCTGTTTTTAGTTAGTAGATAAAAGTTCTTTTTCCAGTTTCATATAAAGGTCGTAGCGGTCCCAGTCTGCCCGGTTGGCGAAGACCAGAACCAGCAGGTCCCAGTCCGGGTAGCGGGCAGCCAGGATTTTGAAACCGCCATTGTCTCCCGTATGATAAATCCTTAATGGAGCACCGTCTTTGGCCGGTTCCATGAACCATCCGTAGCCGTACCAGGTGTTGGCCCGGTTCTGATAGTCGCTCCAGCGGCTGTAGCTGGCGTCCGTGTGGGGGGTCATGGCAAGGTCCAGCAAGTCTTTATCCAGGACGGTGCCGCTACGGAGGGCCTTCTCCCATTTTACAAACTCATGGGTGGAAGTGTACAGGCCCCCGTCCGGCAGGGTGGCGAAGAAGGTCTCCTCGCCAAAGTCGAATTCCTGCCAACCGTCATCGATGGATGCATAGCCGTGCGCCGCAGCCGGATTCTGATTGTCCCGGTCAAAATAGTATGTCTTGTCCATGCCGGCGGGCTGGAGAACATGCTTTTGCATGTATTCAATGAAGGGTTCCCCGCTCACGCGCTCTATCAGGAATCCCAAAAGGGTATAGGTGGGATTGACATACTCATAGGCGGTGCCCGGGGCAAAGTTGCGGTGATCCAGCGTCTTCATGTATTCTACGGCGAGGGCATCGTCGGCAAAAATCTTCTGTTCCTTGGAAAGATAGTCCCTTTCGTCCGGTACTCCCGAAGAATGGGAAAGCAGGTGGGAGAGGGTAATCTCTTCCCAGATTCTGCTTTCGTATTCGGGGAAATACTTGCTCACAGGGTCCTCTAAGCTCACTTTCCCTTCCTGCACCAACTGGAGTACGGCCACAGCCGTAAACTGCTTGGAAACAGAGGCCACATTCAGGGGCGTGTCTCCGTCCAAGTGGGCGCCGGTCTCCATGTTGGCCTGGCCGAAACCCTTGTCATACAGGATGCTGTCTTCTTTCATAACAAGGACAACTGCACCCGGTTGCCCTTCCGGGAATACGGGCTTGAGCACACGGTCCAGGCGGGTTTCCAGGGATGGGCTGCAGGATGCCAGAATCATAGCGGATAAAAAGACTAAACGTTTCATATTCAAGAGGGATCTACGTCAATGGTAATATGGCCCGGATATTTGTGGGCTTGTTCAAAGGAAGTAACAGTCTGGCCAATAGCCCGTTTGCGGGATGTAAGGGCCTTATCCCTGGGCAGGAGCAGGCGGATTTCCCTCATCTGGTTCAGGGCCAGTGTGTAAGGCCCCTCCATCGGAACTCCTATGCAGGAAAGTTCCCCGGCCAGTTCCCGGGACAAGAAACCGGCCCGCTTTTCGTTGGAGTCCTTGAACTGCAACTTTACCATGCGAGTAATGGGTGGATAGCCTGTCCGGCGCCTTTCTTCCAGCATTCTGCCTGTGATGTCCTGCCCTTCCAGCAGCCCGGAAAAGGCCGGATGGCGGGGTTCCCGGGTCTGAATCACAAAGCGGCGGCAACGGCCCCGGAGCTGCGCCAACAGTTGGAGGGCCCTTTCGTCGGCCCTGAAGTCCTGGCGGGAAAGGATGCCGTCCGCCGCCACCAGGGCAACCAGCCCCAGCTTATTGTTTTCAAAGCCCCTGGCCATCATGGAGTTGCCCAAAAGGATATCAAATTCTCCATTGGCAAATGCCCGAAGCGTTTCTGCCTGGTCTTCGGCCGTACCGTCCATGCGGGCGATGCGGGCGGAAGGGCAGTATTCCAGCACTTCCTCTTCCATTTGCCGGCCGCTGGCGAAAGTACGGCGCGGGCCCACCAGGAGCACCTGTTCCCCGGCATCCAGCGTTTGCCGGATTTGCGCCAACAGTTTCAGGGAGAAACTGCCGGCCATGCCTCTTTTGCGGTATTCCGCCCCTGTGTTGATAAGGTCCGGCCTGGGCAGGACTTCCGGTATGCCTTCCTTTAAATCTACCCTTATAAACCGGCCGCACTCAGCGTTATAGATAGATTCCAAAGAAGGGGTACCGCTGCCCAGCAGCACCTGGGCGCCGTGCAGCCCGGCCAGCATGATGGCGCTTTCCCGGGCATGGTATCGCGGCGCGGGAGCCTCCTGTTTATAGGAAGCATCCTGCTCTTCGTCCACAATGATGAGCCCCAGCCGGTGATGGGGCAGGAACAGGGCGCTGCGGGTGCCCAGTACCAGGTTGGGCTCCCCTTTCCGTAGCACTTCGGCCACCAGTTTGCGCCTTCCGGCCGTAATACCGCTATGATACAGGAGGGCCGACGGAACCACCTTTTCCACGGAACTCACCAGCTGGCCGGAGAAGGCAATCTCCGGCATCAGGAATAGTACGCTCCGGCCTGCCCGGAGGGTCTCTATAGCCAAGTGAAGATAGATATCCAGTTTGGAAGGACCGCCGCAAAGAAGCACCGTCTTGCCGGAGTCCAAGCCGGAGCGGACGGCATCGGCCGCCTTTTCCTGCTCCGGAGAAAGCGGAACTTCGTCCGCCGGCGCTTGCCGGGTGGGAAGGGCCAGGCGGGATTTGTGGTTTTTCATCTGGGGATAAGCGGCCTTGTAAACCTCCCCTACTGCACAGAGGTAATAATCGGCCACGGTTTTCCAGAAACCGATTTCTTCCGGGGTTATGGCGGGAAGGTCTTTCTCCAAAGCTTCTACAGGCGCAATTTTGGCAGGATCCAGCGTAGGGGTAACATCCACGGCACAAACCGTCCCCACATAGAATGCGCCGGCAAAAAGAACCCGCACCCGGTCCCCTGCCTTCACTTCCATGCCCTCCGGGAGCCTGTAGTAAGGTTCCCAATCCAACTTCAGGGGCAGTATCACCTGTATGTAACGCGCTCGGCTCATAAATCATACAAATTTAATAAAATAATCCATTATTTCCACTATTGTGGAACTTTGTGGAACGACTCTTGGGGAAGCCGTTTTTTTTCCCTATTTTTGTAAACTAAATATATAACGAGTATGGGCAAAATCATAGCAATAGCCAACCAGAAGGGCGGAGTGGGAAAAACCACTACGGCCATCAACCTGGCCGCCTCCCTGGCCGTCCTGGAAAAGAATGTACTGGTCATAGACGCAGACCCTCAGGCCAATACCACCTCGGGCCTTAACTTTGACCCCGAAAACAAGGAACACCGCACGCTGTACGAGATTCTCATCGGCAAAATTGCGGCAACGGACGCCCTCATCCAGACAGAGCTTCCCAAGCTTCACATGATTCCCTCCCACATAGACCTGGTGGGCGCAGAAATCGAGCTTCTGGAGACTCCGGACCGCGAATCCATCCTCAAGAAAGCCCTTTCGCCCATCAAGGACCAGTACGACTATATTATTATAGACTGCTCCCCTTCCCTGGGTCTGATCACGGTCAACAGCCTCACCGCGGCCGATTCCGTCATGATTCCCGTCCAGCCGGAATTCTTCGCCCTGGAAGGCCTGGCCAAGCTGATCCAGACCATCCGCCTGGTGCAGAAAGACATCAACCCGGCCCTCACCATCGAAGGCTTCGTCGTAACCATGTATGACGGCCGCACCAAGGTACACAACCAGGTGGTGGCCCAGTTGCAGGAACATTTCAAGGATATGGTGTTCAACACCATCATCCAGCGCAGCATCCGCCTCAGCGAGGCGCCCAGTTATGGCAAGCCCATCATCCTTTACGACGTAATGAACAACGGTACTTCCAATTACCTCAATCTGGCAAAGGAAGTCTTAGACAAGAACAAAGATGGCGAATAACAATCCGTCACGCCTGGGCAAGGGCCTGGGTGCCCTCCTCGGAGGGGAAGACCTGGAGCAGCTGCGCCAGCCGGTAGGTTATATCAACAAGCAGGTTGTATCGGCCGAAACCAAGCCTCAGGACACTTCCGACGTCCTGCGCATTCCCGTAAGCCTCATTGAGCCCAATCCCTACCAGCCCCGTATGAGCTTTGACGACGAGGCCATGAAGGAACTTTGCGAAAGCATCCGCACCTTCGGCCTGATCCAGCCCATCACGGTGCGCCGCAAAGGAGAGAAATACCAGATTATCAGCGGAGAACGCCGGTATCGCGCCTCCATCATGGCCGGAATGGACATGGTGCCTGCGTATATCCGGGACGCCTCCGAGCAGGGCATGCTGGAAATGGCCATCGTGGAGAACATCCAGAGGGAAAACCTGGACCCTATCGAAGTGGCCATGAGCTACCAGCGCCTGATGGAGGAATGCCGCCTCACCCAGGAGCAGATGGCAGACCGCGTAGGCAAAAAACGCGCTTCCGTGGCCAACCAGCTGCGTCTTCTGAAGCTTCCCGCCAAGGTCCAGCACGATTTGAAGGTGGGCCTCGTGAGTGTTGGCCATGCCAAAGTGCTGCTGGCCGTGGAAGACCCTGCCACGCAGGAGCTCCTCTGCGACCTCATCGTCAAGGGAGGCCTCTCCGTGCGCCAGCTGGAAGAAAAGGTGAAGTCCCTGGAAAAGGAATCTTCATCGGCCCAAAAGAAGGAAGATCCGGGCACGCTGCCGGAAATGTATTACCGCCTTCTGGAGAACGTAGGCAAGTACTTTGGTGAGAATATTTCCCTGCGCCGCAGCCGTGAGGGCAAGGGCGTCCTCACCATCAAGTTCGAATCCGACGCCCAGATGGAAGAATTCATGAAGGCCCTGGACCAGAGATGAAACTTCTGAGGCTCATAGTGCTTGCCGGCTGCCTTCTGGCGACCCTCCCCTTGTCAGCCCAATACAGGGACGACCAGTTCAAGCGCGACGCCTTCACCCAAACTTACGCAGATACCACGGAAAAGTCCCAGACAGATACCAGCCAGCTGTTCAGTTTCAAGGAGTATTTCGGCGGCCTGGGCCATAAGAGGACGTCTTCCCTCAAGAACCTCACCATAGGTTCTGCCGTGCTGGTGGGCGGCACCCAGATATATAACAAGCAGTACTGGAAGCTTCCCGTCATCTATGGTGGAATTGGCGCCGGCATTTACGGCGGCATCCATTTCAACCAGCTGTACCAGAAAACCGGAGAAGACAGATACAAACTGTACCGAACCCTTTCCATAGCCGGTGCGGGCCTGTTCTACTGGGGCTCTTTCATGGACGGCGTGGTTTGCTACGACAACGGAGGGAAAAGGCCGGATTCGGCCAAATCCACCTTGTATTCCCTGCTGCTCCCGGGCCTGGGACAGCTGTACAACGGAGAATTCTGGAAGGTTCCCATTTACTGGGGCCTCATGGCAGGCAGCATCCATTTTGTAGTGGACAACAATACCCAGTACCTGCGCTGGAAAAACGCGTACAACAAGGCCACCTCGGACGACCCGGATGTGGAAAAACCGCCCCAGAGCGCAGAGAACTGCAAATACTACAGGGATTCCTACCGAAGAATGAGGGATTATTCCATCCTGGCCGTGGCAGTTTCCTATCTGCTGCAGGTGATAGACGCCAACGTTTTCGCGTACATGCAGGACTTTGAGGTGAATGACGTGATTAGCATGAAGGTATCTCCCTCTGTCATCCCCATGGGAGATTACGCCCTCACGCCCCCGGCCGTAGGCATGTCCATCGGCCTTAAATTTTAGAAAATGAAGAAGTTAACGTTAATAGTTTGCAGTATTCTTATCGTTGCCTTCCCGGCCTCTTCCCAAGCCCGGAAAAGCAAGAGGGACCTTCAGAAAGAGAATGAGGAGCTCCTCAAAAGAATAGCCCGGCTGGAAGAGGAAGTGGCCGCCAACAGGGCCGATGCCATAGACCGGGAATTCATTGAGGAAGAGCTTTCCGGAGAGAATGAGAACAAAATTTCCGCCGGGCTGGAAGACTTTGCATCGGCCGGTACGGATACCCTCCTGAGCCAGTGGTACATGCACCGGCAGTCCAACATCCCGGGCCGGGAACAGTTTGACATGGACTCCGTGGTATTCACCACTGACGTGCCGGATTCCGTGCTCATGAAGCGCCTGGAGGAGATGAATTCCTTCATCACCCTCCCCTTCAACGAGACGGTCAAGAAATTCATGATCCTGTATTCGGAGAAAATGCCCGACAAGATGTCGGAGATGATGGGCCTGGCCCAGTACTATTTCCCGCTCATTGAAGAGACTTTCCGCCGGTACGATATTCCTCTGGAACTCAAATATGTAGCCATCATTGAAAGCGCCTTAAACCCCCGGGCCGAATCCCGCGTAGGAGCCAAGGGCATGTGGCAGTTCATGTACCGCACGGCCCTCAACTATGGCCTGCGCATAGATTCTTATGCCGATGAAAGGATGGACCCCCTGGCCTCTATGGACGCCGCCGCCCGCTATTTCAAGGATGCCTACCGCATTTTCGGAGACTGGTCCCTGGCCATCTCGTCCTACAACTGCGGTTCCGGCAATGTGAACAAAGCCATCAAGCGTGCAGGCGGAAGAAGGGATTTCTGGAGCATCTACGAGTACCTGCCCCGTGAAACCCGCGGCTACGTTCCCGCCATGGTGGGCGCCATGTATGCCTTCCGTTATGCCAACGAGTACGGCCTCAGGCCCGCACCCATGTCGCTGCCCACTTACGTAGATACCTTCCACATCCACAAGAACCTGCATTTCAGCCAGATCAGCGAAGTGCTGGGCATTCCCGTGGCCGATGTCCGGGACCTCAATCCCCAGTACTACAACGATATAGTCCCCGGCGCCCATTCGGACGAGGTCATCCGCCTGCCGTTCAACTACAGCAGCTCTTTCCTGGACATGCAGGACAGCATTTACCGCTACAAGGCCGATATCCTCTTTGCCACCAGGGTGGAGGATGGCCGTGAAACGGTGGATGGACGCCCCGTTCAGACAGCCCGGCCTTCTGCCACGCCCCAGTGGATTTATTACAAGGTAAAGTCCGGTGATAACCTGGGCAAGATAGCCATCAAGTACCACACCACCGTCAAGCAGCTTAAAAGCTGGAACAACCTCAAAAGCGACCGCATAGCCATAGGCCAACGCCTGAAGGTTGGCAAACGGTAGAAATCTGAAGAAGGCCCGGATTGCTCCGGGCCTTCTTGATTAGAACTTGTCCATTTCCGAGAAAATCCTGTCGCGGACTTCTTCGATGGTGCCTACGCCGTCAATCTCGTGGTAGCGGCCGGCCTTCTTGTAGAATTCGATGAGAGGCTCAGTTTTGGCGTGATAGGTTTTCACGCGGTTTTCCACCACCTCGGGGCGGGCGTCATCGGCCCTTCCTTCAATGTTGGCCCGGTGGGCGATTCTCTCATGGATGAGGGCGTCCGGAATCATGAGGGAGACGCAGGCGGTAACGGCCTCGCCGCCCTTGGCCAGCATGGCGTCCAGGGCCTCTGCCTGGGCGATGGTACGGGGGAAACCATCCAGCAGGAAACCATTGACATGGTTGACGCTGCGGAACTTGGATTCAATCATCCCTTCCACTACCTCGTCCGGGACCAGGTTGCCGGCTTCAATGAGAGCCTTGGCCTGGAGGCCCAGCGGAGTTCCGGCAGCGATTTCGCTGCGGAGCAGTTCACCGGTAGAGAGGTGGCATAGTTCATAGCGTTCCACCATAGCGCCGGCCTGGGTGCCTTTACCGGCACCGGGAGGCCCAAAAAGTACATAATATTTCATTTTTTCAAAATAAAAAAATGTTGACGTTACCCAACCCGAAACCCCTTCCCACGGGGAAGGACGTCAGGAGGCGTTATTCATCAAGTACGTATATATCTTTGATATTGCGGCCCAGCTCGTCGTAATCCAGGCCGAAACCAACTATGAAGCGGTTGGGGATTTCCATGGCCACATAGTCCAGTTTCACATCTTTCTTATACACTTCCGGCTTCACCAGCAGCGTGCATATTTTGACATCCTGAACCTTAGTGGCATCCAGCAGGCCCTTCAAGGCAACGATGGTGTTTCCCGTATCCACGATGTCTTCCACAATGATAACTCTGCGGCCTTCCAGATGGGCGGGAAGCGGCACTTCCGTCTTGATGACGCCAGTGGACTGGGTTCCGGAATAGGAAGAAAGTTTGCAGGCCTTCAGTTCCAGCGGAAAGTTGACACGCTTGAGGAGCTCTGCTGCAAAAATAATGGCTCCGTTCAAGGTGCACAGCATAATGACGGGGTTATCGTCGGTAGCGTCGGCGTAGTCTTTGTTTAGCCGGGCCGCCACCTCATCGATGGCTTTCTCAATCTTTTCGTTGGGAATGAACAGTTTGAAAGTTTTGTCGTGAAGGGTGACTTTGTTTTCCATCAATTTATGTGATTTTGCGCCTGCGAAAGATAAATTTTTTTATTTATGCAAAAATAGTAAAAAACGCATAAAATACCCCCTAAAACAACACATTTTATCAACAGGTAGTGTGGAATGCGCCGGGGGCTTCTTATCTTGGCGGCATGAGACGATTTCTTGCCGGGGCCCTTGCGGCCCTTTTCTTCCTTCAAAGCCATGCACAGGAAGACATTCTCCGGGCCGCCCTGTACCTTTCCGGGGCCCAGTCCGAGGAGGAGATAGACCAGGACTGGATCCAGCGCCTGGAAGGGATGAACCGGGTGCGGATCAATTCCGGCCGCCTGAGGCCGGGCCTGCTCACAGACTACCAGATAGCCACCCTGGCCGATTACAGGGCCGCCCACGGGGACATCCTGTCCTGGGAAGAGCTGATGCTGGTGGACGGTTTCTCACGCGAAGCGGTGGAAGCAATGAAGCCCTTTCTCTCGCTGGAATCCAGGCGTTTGCCGGGCTCTGCAGATACCGTTCGCATAAGGGCCGACGCCCTGGTGAGGACCACTTTGAAAAACATAGGGACCAAGGCCAAGGTGGCGGGAGAAAACTGGAGGATAGGGGGCGCCTGGAGAACGGGAGACTGGACAGCGCACGCAGAGGCCGACATGCGGTTTGGCCGCCTGCTGCTGGGAGATTTCAACATCCGTTACGGGGAAGGATTGTCCCAGTGGAGCGGTTTTTCCATGGAGAGCCTCTCCACCGTAGATGCCTTCATCCGGCGTTCCACCGGCATCTCGCCGGTGTGGTCCTACACTTCTTCCAACGTACACCGGGGAGTAGCGTATGAAAACGGTGGAAGGCATTGGCGGGCATCGGCCTGGGGCACCCTGGCCAAGGTTTTCGGGACTCACGCCTCTTTCCTGGGATTATGGGGAGAGCTGGGCGGAACCCTGGCCTGGGCGCCTGACAGCGGCTTCTCCGCTTCCTTAGAAAGCAGGATGAACCTCCGGGGCGTGGACTGTACGTCCGAAGTGGCTTACCGGGGGAAAGCGGCCGGCGGGAAGGCATCGGCCCGATGGAAACTGGGGGAAAACGGCAAAATGGCCACCCAGCTGCGCGTTATCCCCAGCCGTTTCAGCGGGAAGAAGAGCGGGGAATATGCCCTGGCCGCCGGCTATCAGCTGCAAAGCGGACGATGGCAGTCCCTCGCCGGGAAAACGGGTTTCGGAAGCTCCGTCCCAGCCTGGAAACTATCCCTTACGCTGGATGCCGCCCTGCTGCCTCTGGTGGGCGTAGATCCGCGGCGGCTGCAAATCCGTTCGTACCTGACCGGGAGCTGGCAGTTTGCATCGGCCTGGTCTGTTGGTTTGCGGCTCACAGAGCGTTTCCGCAATTACGAGAATGCCCGCACAGATTTACGCCTGGACACCAGGTTCGCATCCGGCCCCTGGCTTTCGGTGCTGCGCTGTGAGGCGGTCCGCTGCAATGCCTTGGGTTTTCTCACCTACCTGGAAGGCGGCTATAAGGACGAAAACTTATCGGCCTATCTTCGCTTCAATGCCTTTCACATTCCCCGGTGGGAAGACCGCATTTATTGCTACGAGCGGGATGCTCCGGGCACCTTCTCCGTCCCGGCCTATTACGGAACCGGCCTGGCAACCTCGCTGGCGGCGGGTTACAAGCTCCGCCTTGGGCGCATCACCCTCAAAGCCAACCTTCGCGCCGGTTATATGCTCCGCGTGGGCCGTGAATCTACGCCCACCCTTAACTTCCAGCTGCAGGCCACCTACTAAAGCCCGCGGACACCCAGAGGCCCGTACGGTGTCCAAGCAATGGAAAAACGGGTGTGAGGACACCAGAACGGCCGTTCGGTGCCCAAAGGGACGAAAACCACATGTTTGGACACCCGACGGACTAAGCGGTGTCCGTCAGATTATTATTAAACAGTTATGTCTTACGAAAAGAACGATTATTGGGACCGGGAACGGGAGTGTGAACGGTTATTTGCGGCCGGCGGTCCGTACTATTTCATTACCACCGAGAATCTAGATTGGACGCTTTATGAAAATCCGGAAGAATTTGTTGTTGGGACCAATCTGACAGCCATTGCTTCAGCAAGGTCTGGTTTTACTATTCTGGATGACGTTCAGATGAACAATCACCATCACATAATGGGTTCCGGGACACAGAATCAGGCCGATCATTTCTCGGAGATCCTTCGCGAGCGGGAACGCAAATTCCAAAGATCTTTGGGCAGGCCTTCGCTCAAGGACTGGGACATTAAAATTGACCGTACGCTGGATCTCAAGCTGTTCCGCAACAGGATTGCATATACAGACAGGAATGCGTATGTGGCCCGGTTGGACAGTATGCCTACCGGGTATCCTTGGGGATCGGCCAGTCTGTTTTTCAACGGAAATCTCAGGCACATGAACAAAGGGACAGTGTACGAAAAAGTAGGCGGACGTGAGAAACGCATAATCTGCCGCTCTCATAACACAGAATTGCCCAGCCATTACCGGGTTCTGGATGGGATGATTCTCAGAAACAGTTTTGTGGACTATCAAACGACCGAATCTCTTTTCAACAGCGCTAACCAATATTTCACCATGCTCACACGCCGGGGAGAGGCTGATGTGGAAATGGCGGCATTATTAGGAGAGAGAATCCAGCTCCCGACCGAAGAAGTTTTCCAGATTGTAAGTGGCTGGTTCCAAGGACAGAGCCTTCGTTCAATGGAACCGGAAGATAGACTGAAAGCAGCGAAGATGATGAAAGAGCGTCTGGCCTCCTCCAACCGACAAATCACACAGGTCCTTCGTCTCCCCACCGCCGATGTAGAGCGATTGTTTCCAAAACCTGAATAGTACGTGGACACCAGGACCACCCTTCGGTGCCCGAACAGCCGAAAAATCACCCCGCGGACACGCGGAGAGCCGTCCTGTGTCCGCGCAGTAGAGGGGAAGGGTATTTACAATTAGCAGAAAAATGTGTATATTTGAAAATTTAAAAGCCTACAACCTTTAATATGCACAGGATTTTTCTGCCGATATACCATTTCTTCAAGGGGCACAAGGCCCTGTTATATACTCTACTGATAGCTTCTACGGCTATTTTCGGCTGGTTCGGAGCCAAACTCCAATACGAGGAGGACATCATCAAGCTCCTCCCCCGCTCTTCCACCTCCAATGAACTGGCATTCAGTGATATCGGCCTCATTGACAAGATTTTTGTCCAGGTTACCTCAAGGGATTCGCTTCAGCCTGTGAGTCCGGAACTGCTGGGCGCCATTGCCGAAGAATACTGCACCACCCTGGAGCAGCGGGACAGCGCCAGCCATTTCCTGAAAGGCGTCCTGGTTTCGCTGGACATTGATACGGCCCTGGAGGCCATGGACTTCGGCCTTTCCCATCTTCCCTCCTTTGTGGACACCTCCTGGTATGCCCGGATAGAGAAGGCGCTGGAGCCGGAAGCTTTCCAGGAGCAGATGGAGCGCAATTACCAGATTATCATGGCCGATGAAACCGGCGAAGACTCGCAGCTGGTCTCCATGGATCCGCTCAGTCTGCGTTCCCTGCTGGAAGAAATCCTGGGCGATGGAACCGCCATGGGCGGCATCACCATTGACAACGGCCACCTCTTCTGCCCGGACAAGACCGTGGCCCTGGCCATCCTCACCCCGTCCTTCTCCTCCACCAATTCCGGGGCCGGCACCCGCCTGGTGCGCATGATGGACAAACTCAAGCAGGAAGTGGAAGCGGAGCACCCCGAGATTCGCATTCTGGTGCACGGCAACCCGCAGGGCGGCGTCTCCAACGCCAGCACCATCAAACGGGATCTGGCGTGGTCTATCGGTCTTTCCCTCCTTCTGATCCTTGTCATCATGATGCTAAGCTTCCACAAGCTGGCATTCCTTTGGCAGCAAGTGGTGCCTGTGCTTTACGGCGCCCTCTTCTCCATGGCCTGCATGTACTGGATCAAGGGTTGCATGTCCCTTATGGCCCTGGGGATCAGCGCCATTGTGCTGGGAGTTGCCATCAGTTACTGCTTGCACGTTCTCATCCATTACTATTACGTGGGAGATACGGAAAAGATGCTCAGGCAGGAATCCACCCCCGTTTTCCTGGGCTGCGTCACCACCATCGGGGCCTTCATGGGCCTGCTCTTCACGGAGAGCGACCTCCTCCGGGACTTCGGCCTCTTTGCCACCTTCGCCCTCATGGGCAATACCCTTTTCGCCCTTGTCTTCCTGCCGCATTTCCTGAAACCGGAGCAGATTACTTTCAAGCGCACCCACGGTTTTCCGCTGGTGGAGAAGTTCAACAACCTGCCCTGGGACCGCAACAAATGGTTTATCATCGCCCTTCTGGCCAACATTGTGGTGGGCGTCATCTACAGCCCCAAGGTCAAGTTTGACAGCGACCTGATGAATCTAGATTATGACAATGCGCAGCTCCGCGAAAGCCAGGAGCTGTACAACCGCAAAAGTGCCGACGGCTTTGCGCACCAGTACTTTGCCGCCTGGGACGACGACAACCTGGACGAAGCCCTGGAACACAACAAGGGCCTGGTGCGGGTGCTGGACTCCCTTAAGGCCGACGGCCTGGTCAAAGGCTATGTGCCCGTATCCAAGTTCCTGCTGCACTCCACGAAGGACCAACAGGAAAGAATCCGCGCCTGGAATGCATTCTGGACCCCTGGCCGCGTAAGGTATCTGAGGCATCTGATGGCCGAATCTGAAAAGCAGTACGGCCTGCCCAAAGGCTTCTACGACCCTTTCCTGGGCATGATAAGCACCCAATACGAGCCCGCCAACCTGGTAGAGTCCGGCATTGTTCCGGAAGGCATGCTGTCCAACTACGTGGAAAAACAGGAAAGCGGCCGATACATGGTGTTTACGGAGGTCTCCTACGACGCCAAGGACCAGACAAAAGTATGGAAGACCCTCGCATCAACGGACCACGTGCTGGTGCTGGAGCCCTTCTTCTACTGCCGGGACATGGTGGAAATTGTCCACGACGACTTCAACACCACCCTCTGGATTTCCAGCCTCTTTGTGCTGCTGGTGCTCCTTTTCAGTTTCCGAAACATCTGGATTGCCCTCATCGCCTTCCTGCCCATGTTTGTAAGCTGGTACGTGATGCAGGGGTACATGGCCCTTTTCGGCCTGGAATTCAACCTCATCAACATTGTCATTTCCACCTTTATTTACGGTATAGGTGTAGATTATAGCATATTCGTCATGGAGGGCCTGCTGGCCGAAGCCCGGAAAGGGGAAACGCAGATGCTGGAATACCACAAGGTGGCCATCTTCTACAGTGCCTTAGTGCTGGGCATCGTCACCTTCTCCCTCATCTTCGCCCGGCATCCGGCCATCCATTCCATCGGCCTCATCACCCTTATCGGCATGGCGTCCACTATCCTCATCACCTATTCCATCCAGCCCTGGATTTTCCGCGCCCTGGTCAAGATTCCTTTCTTCCGCCGCGGATTCCGCATCCCTGAAAACTGACCCATGAACCTGGACGCAGAACTATACCTGAACCTTATCCGTGGCGGAGCGGCCCGTCTGGCCCAAAACCGCCAGGAGATTAACGACCTCAATGTCTTCCCCATCCCGGACGGAGACACCGGGGACAATATGTACATGACCATAGAAGCCGGTTCCGAGGCCGGCGGGAACACCCTGGAAGAAATGGCCGATGCCGTTTCAAAGGGTATGCTCCTGGGCGCCCGCGGCAATTCCGGCGTCATCCTTTCCCGCATCTTCGCGGGCATGGGAAAAGCCTTCAAAGGCCTGAAACAGGCCGATTACAGGCAGTTTAACGCGGCGATGAAGGCCGCTGTGGAAGAAGCCTACCACGCGGTTTCCCAGCCTGTGGAAGGCACCATCCTCACCGTGCTGAGGGAAGGCGTGGCAGCGGCCGAAGGATCGGCCTCCATTGAGGAATTCTTCGACCTGTGGATTGCCGGAATGGACCTGAGCCTGCAGCACACCCCCGAACTGCTGGATGTCCTCAAAAAGGCCGGCGTGGTGGACAGCGGCGGTGCAGGCCTCCTCTGCATTGCAGAAGGGATGCGGGATGCCCTGCACGGGAAATCCCCTGTCCTGGCCGCAGAAACCGACCAGCCTGCCCAGGCCCCCAAAATAGATTTCAACGCCTTCACGGAAGACAGCGTGCTGGAATATGGCTACTGCACGGAATTCCTCCTGCGGCTGCAGCGCTCCAAAGTGGATCCGGGCAGTTTTGACGAGTCCGTCATCCATGACTGGCTGGAGCAGCAGGGAGACTCCCTGGTCTTTTTCCGGGACGGTTCCATCATCAAAGTGCACGTTCACACCCAGGACCCCGGCGCCGTGCTTTCCAAGTGCCGTGAATGGGGAGAATTCCTTACCATCAAGGTAGAGAACATGACCCTCCAACACCACGGGAACCACATGGACGAGCGGTTCAAACGTTCCTGCAAAGCCATAGGAATAGTGACCGTAGCCGCCGGGAAAGGCCTCACCGCCTCGTTCAAGGACATGGGGGCCGATGCTGTCATAGAAGGCGGCCAAACCATGAATCCTTCGGTGGAAAAATTCCTGGAAGCCTTTGAACAGGTGGATGCAGAAACCGTCCTGGTATTCCCCAACAACAGCAATATCATCCTCACAGCCCGTCAGGCAGCCGATATTTACGAAAAGGCCCGCATAGTGGTCATCCCCACCCACACCCTGGGAGAAGGCTACTACGCCATGGCCAACCTGCAGCCGGACCTCCCCATAGAAGAGCTCACCCAGACTTTGGAAGAGGCCGCCAAGGCCGTTACCACCGGCTTTGTATCCAAGGCCATCCGGGACACGGCCGATGCCCGAACCGGCGAATACATCGGCTTCAGCGGCAAGGACGTTCTCTGCTGCCGCCCGGAGCGCACAGAGGCCGTAAAAACCTTGGCAGAGAAGCTGCAAGCCGGGAATTCCGACATCATCCTCCTTCTGAGGGGAGCCGATGCGCCCTCCGAAGAGGCATCGGCCCTTCAGCAGGAACTCCAGAAAAACTGCCCCATGTCCGAAGTCATCCTCATGGACGGAGGCCAGCCCGTTTACGATTATATTTTAGCACTATGTTAAAGATTTACACAGACTCCGATACCGACATGACTCCCGCCGTTGCGGCCGGGTACGGTTACCAGCTCATCTCCATGCCCTACAGCATCGATGCGCAAACCACATATCCTTATGTGGATTTTGAGACCTTCGACGCACATGCCTTCTACGACAGGCTGCGCGGCGGGGTCCTGCCCACTACCAGCGCCATTTCCAAGGACCAGTACCTGAATTATTTCACCCGGGATTTCGAAGAGGGGCACGAGATTCTTTACGTGCACTTCTCCCGGGCCATGTCCAATACCTTCGATGCCATGGACCAGGCCATTGCCCAGCTGAAAGAGCAGTTCCCTGCCGCCCGCTTCGAAGAAATTGACACCAAGGGAATCACAACCATCAGTTACGCCATCGTGCGAGAGGTGGGAGACCTGGTGAAGGCCGGAAAAACCCTGGACGAAATCCTGGAATGGGCCAAGTCCGAGGTGGACAAGTTTGCCATGTATTTCTTTGCCGACGACCTCAAGTTCTTCCGCCGCAGCGGCCGGGTAAGCGGCCTGGCCGCCACCATGGGCACCCTGATTGGCGTACGTCCCCTCATCCACATGAGCCAGGAGGGCAAGATGGAATCCATCGGCACGGTCAAAGGCCGTCCCAACGCCATCAAGACCCTGGTGGACAAAGTGGCCCAGCTGGGAGACGAAATCGAGAAGCACCGCATCTGCATCGGCCATACCGACGCCCCCGATATTGCCCGGGAACTGGGACGGATGATAGAGGAACGGTTTGGGAAACAGAATATCGAGTATGTGGAAGTGAACCCCACCGCCGGCAGCCACTGCGGCCCCAACGGCGTAGGCGTCTGTTTCCATGCCATCCACCGTTAGAGTCTGTTTTGAAATGATTCAATAAATTCTTTATGTTTCTTTTTGGTAAATTTTCCTCAAGAATTTTCACCCATAGGAACCCCTTATGGCCAAAAATTTTCAAGAAAAATTTCCACAAAAAAAATATAAATAAAAATATCAATCATTTCAAAACAGACTCTTAATTGTCATTCTGAGCGAAGCGAAGAATCTATTATGATAGAAGTCAGGGAAGTCAGAACCAGGCAGGAACAGAAACAGTTTCTGGACTTTGCGCTGGACTTGTACAAAGGCCATCCGTACTTTGTCCCACCGCTGTATGCCGACGAGAAGAAGATGTTCTCCAAGGAATTTGTTTACAACAGCAGCTGTGACTGGACTTGTTTCCTGGCATACAAAGACGGAAAACCCGCCGGACGCATCCAGTGCATCATCCAGAAGGATGCCAATGCCAAGAATGCGGAAAAACGCTGCCGCTTCTGCCGCTATGATGCCATAGAAGACCTGGAAGTGTCTCGGGCACTCTTTGAAAAGGTCGAATCCTGGGCCCGGGAAAAAGGGATGGATACCGTGGTGGGCCCCCTCAATTTCTCGGACCTGGAGCGGGAAGGCATGCTGGTGGAAGGCTTCGAGGAACCTTCCACCTTCGAGCAGAACTACAATTTTCCCTATCACCCAAAGCATGTGGAGGCGCTGGGATACACCAAGGAAATAGACTGGACAGCCAGTCGCCTGTACGGGCCGGAAAGCCCGGAAGCAGTGGACGAGATGGAGGAACTTACCGCCTTCATTTTCAGGCGTTACAAACTGCATTATGGAACGGCCAAAAGCGGTCCGGCCCTGCTGGAGAAATATGCCGGAGGCATTTTTGACCTTTTAGACAAATCCTACGAAGGCCTTTACGGCACCGTTCCCTTTACGGATGGTATGCGAAAGCTGGTGCTGGAGAACTTCGCCCTGGTTATCAGCCCCAAATATACGGCAGTGGTCCTGGACGAGAACGAGAAGATTGTGTGCTTCGGCCTGGCCTTCCCCGGCCTGGCCCCGGCCCTGGTGGGAACGCGCGGGAAATACACTCCGCTCACCCTCCTGAAGCTCCTGTACCGCATCAAGCGGCCGGATATCCTGGATCTTTGCCTGGTGGGTGTGGATCCCGAATACCTGAACCGGGGCGTTTCCGGAGCCCTTTCCCTGTCCATCATGAAGATGTTAAGGGACAATCCACGGGTTAAATGGGCCGACACCAACCTGAACCTGGAAGACAATTACGCCATCCTGAACCAGTGGCGCCGTTTCCGCAGGGAAGAATGCAAGCGTTACAGGGCCTACGTAAAGAAACTATAAAAACGGAAAAATGTCATTCTGAGCGAAGCGAAGAATCTATAGACAGATATGATAAAAGTATTAATAGACTGCTTTGGCGGTGACAAAAGCCCGCAGGCACCGGTAGAAGGCGCCCTGGCGGCCTTAAAGGCCAATCAGGACCTGTACGTCCTTCTATTGGGAGACGAACAAATCCTGCAAAAAGAACTGGCCGGAAAAGCCTATGATCCCGCCCGGATAGAGATTGTCCATGCCCCGGAAGTGATTGGCTGTGACGAGAAACCCACAGACGTGGTTCGCCTCAAGCGCAATTCTTCCATGATGAAGGGCATCATCCTCCTGCGGGACCGCGAGGACATATCGGCCCTGGTTTCCACCGGCTCCACCGGCGCTTTGGTCACCGGCGCCCTGGTACGCCTGGGCCGCATTCCCGGCGTCATCCGGCCGGCCTTCTGTCCCCTGCTCCCCACCATGGACGGGGGCATCGTGGGCATTTGCGACAGCGGCGCCAACGTAGAGGTGACATCGGCCCATCTGCGCCAGTTTGCCGTTATGGCGTCCCTCTACATGGAGAATGTGTATGGTGTCAAAAATCCTCGTGTGGCGCTTCTGAATGTAGGAAAAGAAGCCGGCAAAGGAGACGACGTCCGGCGGGAAGCCTATGGCCTGCTGCAGGAAACGGAAGGCCTTAACTTCGTGGGAAACATGGAAAGCCGGGACCTCCTCTCCGGCAGTTATGATGTGGTGGTGGCCGACGGTTTCTCCGGCAACGTGCTGGTGAAAACCACGGAAGGAACTGCCCTGGAACTGCTGAAAAAGCTGAAAAAAGACATCTTCAGCCGCACCCTCTACAAGTTGGGAGCCCTTCTGATGAAAAAGATGTTTGCCGATATGAAGGAGTTCATGAACTACCAGAATTACGGTGGCAGCGTGCTCCTGGGCACATCCAAGGTGGTGGTAAAGGGCCACGGATCCTCCAACGCCACCGCCGTGGAAAAGTGCATCGCGCAGGCCTACAAGATGGAAGTAAGCCGCCTTTCCGGCAAGATAGAGGCCGAGATTGCCAAATATGAACACTATGAAGACTAACGATATGTTTGAAAAAGTACAAACCATCCTGGCGAAGCAGCTTCGCAAAGACCCGTCCCTCATTACCATGGACTCCCTCATCAAGAAAGACCTGGGGGCCGATTCCCTGGACATCCTCCAGCTTCTGATGCGCATCGAGGACCTGTACGGCATTGTTATCCCGGACCAGGAACTGGCCCAGTTCGAAACGGTGGGAGACGTTGTCAAATATCTTGAACAGCAAGAAGTCAAATTATAAGAGTCTGTTTTGAAATGATTGATATTTTTATTTATAGTTTATTTTTGTGGAAATTTTTCTTGAAAATTTTTGGCCATAGGTGGGCCTATGGGTGAAAATTTTTGAGGAAAATTTACCAAAAAGAAACATAAAGAATTTATTGAATCATTTCAAAACAGACTATAATATTTCATCCAATGGTCCAGGTCTATTGTAAGAATACGAAGGAGACGAAGCGCTTCCCCGAAGGCACGTCCCTTTTGCAGATGCTTTCCGAGTTCAACTGCCATCGGCCCTACCCCATCGTGTCTGCCAAGGTGAACAACGTGTCCCAGGGCCTCAAGTTCAAAGTGTACCAGAACAAGGACATAGAATTCATCGACGTCCGCGAGCCCAGCGGCATGCGCGTTTATTGCCGCTCCCTTTATTTCTTACTGTACAAGGCCACCTGCGACGTTTTGCCGGGCAGCAAGCTCTACATAGAGCATCCCATTTCCCACGGCTATTTCTGCCACGTGAAAAAGGCCGACAGCACCCATATCACCCCGGAGGAAATAGCCCTGGTGGAAGCCAGGATGAAGGAGCTGGTGGAAAAGGACTTGCCTTTCCACCGCTACGACGTCCAGACGGAAAAAGCCATCAAGGAGTTCCGCAAGGCCGGATTTGAAGACAAAGTGCGCCTGCTGGAAACCAGCGGGGAGGCTTATACGGACTACTATACCCTGGGAGATACTGCCGATTTCTTTTACGGCAAGCTGGTCCCCTCCACCGGGTATCTTACTGTATGGGGCATCCAGCCCTACCATGACGGCCTGCTCCTGCGGGTCCCCTCCCGGGAGGATCCTTCCCAGCTGGCCCCCTTTGTGGACCAGCCCAAGACCTTCGAGATGTTCAATGAAGCCCTGCGCTGGAACATCATCATGGGCCTGAGCACCGTGGGAGACGTTAACAAAGCCTTCCTCAGCGGCCGCGCCAGCGAGCTCATCCAGATAGCGGAAGCCCTGCAGGAAAAGAAGATAGTCAAGATTGCCGAGGAAATCGAGCGCCGCTACAACAGCGAGAATCCCCTGCAGGTGGTCCTTATCACCGGTCCTTCCTCTTCCGGTAAAACCACCTTCTGCAAGCGCCTGGCCATCCAGCTCAAAGCCTGCGGTCTCCGGCCCATGTCCGTAAGTACGGACGACTATTTCGTAAACCGCGTGGAAACCCCCAAATTCCCCGACGGCTCCTACGATTTCGACAACTTCGAAACCGTGGACCACAGGCTGATGGAAAGCGATATCATGAAACTCATGGACGGGGAAGAAGTGAATGTTCCGGAGTTCAATTTTGTCACCGGGCTTCGGGAATACAACGGGAAAAAGCTCAAACTGGGAGAAGGCAGAATTCTGCTCATCGAAGGCATCCACGCCCTCAATCCCCGCCTTACCAGCCAGATTCCGGACAGTGCCAAGTTCAAGATTTTCATCAACACGCTCACCGGAACCCTCTTGGACGACCACAACAGCATTCCCACCAGCGACAACCGCCTGCTGCGGCGCATCGTCAGGGACTACAATGCCGGTTCCTTCACCGCACGCGAGTCCATCTCCAACTGGCAGAATGTGCTGGATGCAGAGCAGAAATGGATTTATCCCTACCAGGAAACGGCCAATGTCATGTTCAACAGCGCCTACCTCATTGAGTTTGCCGTGCTGAAAAACCATGCCGAGCCCATCCTCCGCAGCGTGCCCCAGAACTGTGCCGAATTTGCCGAGGCCCACCGCCTCCTCAAGTTCATCCACTATTTCACGCCCGTACCGGACAAAGAAATTCCTGCAACATCGTTGCTTAGAGAATTTATCGGCGGATAAATCCACCCAGCCCCCCTGGGTCTCTTCGCTCCTGAGTCACTTCGAGGCAAAGAAGAAGAAATTGGACCTATAGAGTTGGATTGGCGTAAATATGCAACAGGATATCCCGAAGCTCTTCGGGATATCCTGTTGTTATCCCGTCCACATGCTTCTCAAAGGTTTCTTTTTCCGCATCGGTATAGCTGTGGACGCGTTTTCCGCTTAGCAAATCGGCCGCTATGTAGTTGTTGGGATAAAGGCGGTAGGCAGGACGGATGCGGCTGTCTATGAGCTCTGCCACGGCCTTGTTGAACTCCGGATTGGCATAGCTGTCAAACGGTTCCAGATCTTCCCGGTGCAGGGGCTCGCAAACAGTCAGGTGCACCCTTCCCTTGGGCTGGGTAATGCCCGTGAGGATGCTGGTCAGGTCTTCTCCCGGCTTCTTGATATAGGGCTGGCCGGAACTCTTGGCATACAGCTCCAGGGCCTTGAGCTCGTCACAGGGCTCCCATTCGTAAGAAATGGACAGCGGAGCGATGTTCAAATCGGCCAGGGACTGCACGCGGTCTTCTGTTCCGGAGAGGTTGAACATCTTGATAATTCCTTGGTCCGTAAGGTCTATTCCGTCCTTGGTGCGGCCGTTGCGCTGGGCAATCCAGACGCTTTCCTTCTTTTGGGTAACGGCATAGCGGATGTACTCGGAAACATACTGGCTTTTGAGGAGGAAATCCCGGGCCGATGTTACCGTGGTGGGCCTCTCTATCCGGAACATCTTGTTGCTCCGACCCACGTCAATCACCAGCTGCCCCTGCATCAGGTTGGCCCCGAAGGTGATTTCCGAGGTCTTCCGGCCCGCATCGCTCAGCAGCACCTGCAGGAAACCGGCATCCATCATGATATCCCTGTGATTAGAGACAAAGAGGTAGTCCCTGGAAGGGTCCAGGCGTTCCATGCCGGAAACGCTGAGCCCGCTGGTGGTCTTGTGGGTAATGGCGCAGATAACCTTGTACATAACCCGCAGCTGGAACTCCTCTACCGTGCGGCAACTGCCCACCAGGGCCGCCACCGCCTGCACCGGCATATCCGGAAAGAGGAAATCGCAGACCAGCGGGAAATACTTGTCGGAAACAATACGCTGCATGGCAGCGGGAATTTCCGAATCTACGTAAGGACGTATATCGTCAAACATGGAGGGACCGTTTGTCTATAAATTTGACCGGCTTGCGGCTCTTGGCCGGGAAATTGATGGCCGCCACTTCCGGTACGGGAAGCACCTCGATGCGGGGAGCCACCCGGATCCGGGAACGAAAGCGGTCCTTGAGGTCTTTCACGGGGTCAAAGTCGGGCTGGTACTTGAGGCCCAGCTGCACCACCACATCGTCTGTTCCGGCTTCCGAATCCTGCACCACCACCACATAATTCTCTACATACGGGGTATTGTCCAGCACATCGTTCACTGCCGGTGGATACAGGGTAGTTCCTTTGAGCTTGATCATATTGTTCTTCCGGCCCACCAGCGGAGTCAGGCGGTAGCTGTACCGGCCGCACTGGCACTGCCCGGTAATCTTGGCCGCCATGTCTCCGGTGCGGAAGCGTAGCAGCGGCATGCCTTCCACCCCCAGCGTAGTCACGACAATCTCCCCTACCTGGCCATCAGGCACAGGAAGGTTGTCTTCGCCGATAATCTCCACAATAATGAGTTCCGGATGAACGTGCCCGCCGCAGCCGCAGGGGCACTCGGAGAAGGTTGCGCCCATTTCGGTGGAGGAATACGTGGCAAAGAGCTCCACGTCCCATTTTTCCTTGATGCGCCGGCCCAATAGGTTCAGGTCGAAGTTCTGGTCCCTCAGGCCCTCTCCAATGCCTATGATGCGCTTGATGGAAGAATTCTTATAGTCAATTCCATGCTCCTCGGCATACTGGATGAGCCTGAGGATGAAGGACGGCACGCACATGATGGTGTCCGGCTTCAGGCGGTTGATGGTGTCCCACTGCAGCTCCGGGATGCCGTTTCCTACGCGGATGATGCTGGCGCCCAGTTTCCGGATGCCCAGGAAATAGGCCAGGCCGGCCATGAAGCGCTTGTCTATGGTGGTCATCAGCTGCACAATGTTGCCGGGGCCCACGCCCGCGCATTCGAAGCTCTTCTTCTCGTTGTATGCCAGGCGCTCCAGATCTTTGTCCGTACATCCGAAGGTGACCGGGTCTCCCAGAGTGCCCGAGGTGGTCACATAGTCCACAATCTTCTCCTTGGGGCAGCAGAGGAATTCTTCGTTGAACAGCTGCAGGTCTTTCTTCTCCGTAAAGGGAATCTTCTGCAGGTCCTCGATGGTCCTTATCTTCTCAATATCTATATGATACTTCTCGAACATGCGCTGGTAATACTTGGAGTGTTCCTTCAAGTAAATAAGCGCATCGCGCAGCAATCCTTCCTGATATTCCTTGATTTCTTCCGGTTTTTTAAACTCAATGTCCATAATTCTTGATCCAATCCATAAATTCCTTCTGCCAGTGGGAGGTGTACTCGTTCTGTTTGTCGGGGTTGGCGCCAAAGCCGTGGCCTCCGGTTTTGTATTGCGTATAAAGGTGAGGGATTCCCCGGGCCGTAAGGGCACTGTCCAGCAGCTCGGAGTTCCGGTAATCCACAACAGGGTCGTCCACGCAGTTGAGCAGGAACACCGGGGGCGTATGGACCTTCACGTGGTTTTCCAGGGACATGGAATCCCTCATTTCCTGCTTCAGCACAGTCCATTCTCCCAGAAGGCCCAGACGGGAGCGCTTGTGCACCGGACGGGCCGATAAAGTGACCACCGGATAGATGGGAGCCACAAAATCGGGCCTAAGGGACACCGAAGGCTCAATGTTGTACCGGGCCAGGAAGTTGGTGTCAAAGTATTCTCCCGCGCTCATGACCAAATGGCCTCCCGCACTGAATCCCATGGCGCCCACGGGGCCGTTATACCGTTCCCGCACCAGCTGGATAGCCCTCTGGATGTCGCAAATCATATCCGGATGCCTGTGTCCCCGGATAAAGATGCGGTACTTGGAGGCAAACTCCAACTTGCCTGCCACGCGATATTTGAGCACATAGGCTGCATAGCCTTCCGAGGCCAGCCACTGCGCCACCCGGGTTCCTTCCGTATCCATGTCGTGCCAGTGGTAACTGCCCCCCGGGCACACCACAATGGCAGCTTTGGGCTCCCCTTCCGGAAGAAATGCCGTCAACGTTACGCTCCTGTTATGGCACCGGGTCCCTTCCCAAATCTTCTCCTGAGCCTGGGACGTAAAAGAATGAAAAAGAAACACGAACAGCAGGACCAATAGTGTAAAGCCCTTCGGGGCTACGCCCCTGCGTCCCTCCCACTGCCTTGCAGGCAGCGGTCCCCTACCTCTAATGTGGCCCAGGATGGCACTATTGGTCCTGCTGTTCATACCATTCTACATATTGATGTCTCATCTGCCTTGTAAAGGCGGCTATATCGGCCTCATGCGGGACCTTTACACGCTCCCCTATTTCCAGGGAAAGCGGATGGAAACGAAGGAAGAAATCGTGCTTGGGCAGGGCCTCGTGGAAGCCGCGGATCAGAAGGGGCAGAATATCCATCTCCAGCTCCCGGGCTGCGAGGAAAGCGCCGCGGTGGAACCGGCCGATGGAGCCGTCCAGGGTGCGCGTGCCTTCGGGGAAAATGACCACGGAATACCCTTTGGCCACCATCTTTTTCACGTGCTCGCTATTGACGGAAAGGCCCCAGGATGCCGGAAAATAGCCTGCTTTCCGGATAACGGCCCCGTAGAAAGGGAATTTCCACACCCAGTCGTTGGTCATGAAGATGAGTTTGGGCTGGAGGGCAATGAGGGCCAGGACATCCAGGTGGCTCTGATGGTTGCAGATATACACCGCAGGCTTGGAGAAATCTTCTCCATGCGGGTTTTTAAGCGTATATCGGCAGCCGGGAACCAGATGGATGGCCCAGGAAGCCAGGCGGCGCACCACCTTGTTGAAGGCAGGCCCGTCCGGGAAGAACAGGGCCAGGACGGAGAGCAGGGACATCCACAAAACCATCTGCACGGCAATGTAAACCGTAGCCAGCATTCCGGCAACCGTAAGCGGCCGGGGGCGTTTCTGCCCGTTTTTGAAGTGGAGCCAGCGGTACAGGATGGGCGGCAGGTAGCATGCCATAGCCACCACGGTAACCATGCCTATTACCGTCACCAGGCCCAGGGAACTGAGCGCCGGATGCTTGGCAAAAGCTAAAACGCCAATTCCAATAAACATGATAATGGCGCTCAGTACCACAGCGTTGCTATAGGAATGGAGAATCTTCTTCCCGGTCTTGTATTCATATTCCAGGCCTTCGGTAATGAAGATGCTGTAGTCGTCTCCCATACCAAAGATAAAGGTGGCAAGGATGATATTGACAATATTGAACTGCAGGCCCGTCAGTCCCATGATGCCGCGAATCCAAATCCAGCTCACCGCCAGCGGCAGGAAGGCAATGAACGTAAGCTCCAGGGACCCGAAACTGATCCAGAGGAAAATGAGTACAATGAGGCTGCACACCATGCCGATGGTAGCGAAATCCTGCGAAAGGGCGCTCACCAGAACCCCGGCCGCATTCTCCTGCGGGGCAAAGTCCACAGGCTGGAAATAGGCCCTTTCCTGCGGCTCCCAGTTTTCCTCTATGGAATCGAAGAAAGGCTGGAAACCGTGGGCGGTAAAGCCCGCCTTCAGGCCTTCGTCAATGAGGATATCGGCCAAATCCCCGTGCCTGTCCCAGAGATCCTTCCACAGGCCGATTCTCTCTTCCTGCTCCTGACAAGTGGGCAGCGGGAAAGCATCCGGAGCAGGAGAAAGGGACTCCAGGAGGGCGAATCCATCGGCCTGTTCCCGGGTCATATAATTGATATTGTGGAGATTGGAATCGAATTGAAGTTTCTTTCCGGTAAAAAAGAAGAGCACTGTCAAGGCAAGAAAAGCGAGGAAAACCAGGTGGCGGGCCCTGGCTCCCGGGTGGAAATAGCGGGACGGATCCAGCTGGACCACCTTCCTCTCCCCCTTGTAAACCGGAGCAAAGACAGGAAGGAACACCAGCACGAAAAGGATGGTCCCCACCAGCATCATGGCGCCGATGAAGCCGAAATCGTGCAGGGCCTCAGACTTCAGAAGAAGCAGTCCCAGGAAGGCGCCCACCGTAGTAATATTTCCGGTAAGGAGCGGATTCACCTGTTCTGCAAGGGCTTCCCGCCTGTCCGGGCGGTATTTGAGATGGTCTATATAGTGCAGCGGATAATTAACCGCAATGCCGATGACAGTGCATCCTATTCCCAGCACAATGATACTTACGCTGGCCTTGAAACAGGCTATGATGCCCAGGGCAAAAATGGCCCCCGCGCCTATGGAAAGTAGAATCCACAGCACATCCTGGAAGCGTTTGTAGCTCATCCAAAGCACCAGGGCGATGAGCAGGAAGGCAACGGCCAGGGCCAGGAAAGAATCTGTCTTGATGCGGGAAGAATTCTCCACGGCCACTTCGGGACCGCCGGTAGAAGAAATCTGAACGGAAGGGAAAGCCTGCACCGTCTCTTCCTTCAAGGCCGATAAAACCTCCAGCAGTTCCCCGTTCCGGGCACTTTCGGAGCCTCCGTACGGAGAGTCGAAAAAGAGGATTTCAGTATCTTCAAGAGCCTCCGGCCGGGCGTTCTGCAGGCGGCTTAAAACAGGCGAAAACAAACCCAGAGGGTCTCTCCTTATGTATTGGGCCGTAAAAGGATTGCCCAGCGAAAGGGACTCCCTGTCTTCTTGCAGTTTGGAGGGAATATAAGAGGGACTCCCCAGCAGGGAATCTATTCTGGCATAGTCGTTTTCCTCCAGGAAATACGGCCAGTTGGAGCTGAGGAAATCGAAAACCACAGCCGCCTGGTCCCCGGCCGCTTCATATAGGTAGATGTCCGGGAAAGCCTCTTCCCAGCGGTCCTGGAAAGCATAGAGGGCCTCTTTCCTATCCTGAGGCGTACCGCCCCGGAAAAACACCGCCATCTTGCCGTCCCCCCCGGATGCCTGCAGCTGCACCCTGGAATCTTCCGGGAGGAAAGCCGATATGTCTTCTTCGAAATGAAGCCGGGAAGCACTCCAGCCGCTCAGGGCCAGCAGAACGGCCAAAATCAAGACCGCCAGCACCTTATGGGCCGACAAGTAATCGTACACATTCAATATGAAGTTCTTCACCGGTATTGTAGATTTCTAATCTACAAATTTAAGAAAAATCCGGGAAAAGAGCATACGGGGCCAGCCATAAAGCAGGGCCAGGAACAATAACAGCGTGTTAAGCAGCGAGATACGCAAAAAATCCATGCCAGGCCGGAAATGCGATACGCGGTCTTCCGGATAGGCCACCCGCACCGGAACGGGCTTCATTTTCAAGCCTTTCCAGGCGCTGAAAACCAGCAGGGCCAGTTCTGCCTCGTACCGGGAACTCAACATGTTCAGGGAAGGCAAAGCCTTTAGCGGATACAGCCGGAAACCGGTCTGTGTGTCCGGCAGGCGCACCCACGTGTACAGGCGGAACCAGAAATTGGAAAAACGGTTGGCAAAGGAACTGCCCCCGCCGGCCCCCATCTGCGAGCGGCTGCCCACAACCAGCGTACGCTCCCCTTGGGCAGAGAGCAGCGCCGGAATGTCCTCCGGGAAATGCTGCCCGTCGGAATCTATGGTCAAGGCATAGGCATAGCCCTGCCTGCGAGCCTCTATAAAGCCTGTTTTCAAGGCCTTCCCCTTGCCCAGGTTGGTCTTGTGGCGGAGAACCTGGATGCGGGTTCCCATGCCGTCCAGAATGGAAGAAGTGGCGTCC
This sequence comes from uncultured Bacteroidales bacterium, assembly GCA_905235535.1. Lineage (GTDB taxonomy): Bacteria > Bacteroidota > Bacteroidia > Bacteroidales > UBA932 > Cryptobacteroides. Next base: position 13,006 of record CAJOLS010000001.1, on the reverse strand, counting down.
GTGCTTCCGTCGTCCACCACCAGGATGGGAAGTCCCTGCGCCTGGCAGCGTTCCAGCACGTTTTCCAGCGTGCCGGCATTATTATAAGTTGGGATAATGATCAGGGTATCCTTCATACACCCAGGCTCATTTTGGCGCAGAGGGTGCCGTCGGCCAGGAAAACGGAGACATCGGCCCTGGCTTCCTCCGGATAAGACCACTCATAGCGAAGAATGGTTCCCTCCTTCGAAGGAAGTACGGGAACAATGAACTTTATGTCTTTGGAAGACAATAGTTTCTTGCCCATTAATTCAAGTCCCATTTGAACCAGAGTAACCCCCGGTGTAACAGGAAATCCAGGGAAATGAGAGGCATAGATTGGGCTTTCCGGAAGCAATTGAATCCGGGCAAAGCCTTCCCCTTTTTCCAATACCTTATATAGCAGTCCTTCCAGCATCATACTAGTTCATCTTTACTTGGGAAAAGGTAATCTGGGTCCAATCTCCGTCAACTCCTAAGATGGTCACATTTAAAAGTTTATAAGAGCTCTTCTCAACCGTCAGCACAATTTGTCCTACCAGCTGTTTCAAGTCTCTGCGAACGGGGGTCAACTGTACTGTATAAGTGTCTCCTTCCAGAATGTTCACCTTGAAATCCTTCTCTTCCGGAAGGCGGAACCGGCCCTTTGTGCTACTGTCCAGTTGGGTAACCCGTTTCACCGGTTTCAGCGTTTCCCAGCGAAGCATATCCGGCTGTTCAATGGAAACAGTTCCTTCGCTTAGCATATCGTCCTGCAGCATGGGAGAACGGTAAATACGGTTCCAGGAAGCTTGCAGGGACTTTTTGGGAAAGTTCACTTCTTTGATCCTGGCCCAAACGTCTTCCTGGGCCTCTGCCTTAAAAGCAAAGGTCACAGCGGAAAACGCCGCCAGAAGATATGGAAGCCATTTTTTCATCGTGCAATGAGTCCGCAACCGGCCAGAATGAGAAATACACCCACCCACTGTTGCCAGACCACGGTCTCCTTGAAGAAGACAATGGCAACAAACATGCCTAACAGAAAACTCATGGAAGAAAGCGGATATACCTGGCTGAAGGGATAGGTCTTGAGCAAATAAATCCACTCGATGACACCGGCAATACCGCAGATACCGGACAGCAGCAGCCACCAGTTGAGCAGGAGGCTGTCCCGGAAAAAGCACCAGGTCCAACTGAATGTGCCCATGTGGGTGGCCGCCACCTTGAAAAGGGACTGCGCGCTGCACATGAGGATGGACTGGACCAGAGACAGGAAAAGGAGTCTGAGCATATCGATTTACTTGGGATTTACGGATAAAACAATGGCGACGGCCTGTTCCCGGCCCGGAAGCGGCCTGGCATCCATGGCGGGAGTGCGTTCGTCGAACCAGCCCACCAGGGCGCTTTCTATGTCTCCCAGCTGCAACTGCATCATGGCGTCTTCCAGGGCACTGCGAAGCGAGCAACCGGTGTGGGAATAAGTAGCGTTGTACCCATGGCAACCTAACCGGATGGCAATAAGAGAGCCTATGGTGTTGTGGGTGCTTTGCATAAACCTGGTAGGGCTCATGGCTCCCTCCTCCGGGTTTAACACTCCCTTCAGAAAAGCCTCGGAATTCTCCATGCAGCCATAGTCCGTGGCCGTTATCACGGCGTCAGGCATGGCAATCCCGGCCTCTTCAAGCGCCTTGGAGGAGCACCAGGCGGCCCTTTTGAGCAGGCGTCCCATCCGGCGGGCCTCCATAGGGGAAATCACTTCGCGGAAATCCGGATCCTGGGCGCCCAGTTTAACCACGGCACGTATGTAAACTTCTTTACTCATAGCGGCTCAGGATAAGGGAGGAATCGTTCCCGCCAAAACCAAAGGCATTGGAAAGAATATGCTTCAGAGGCTTCTGCAAGGCCGATGTGCAGGGAATCACACAGGAAGGATCGGCCGATTGCCAGTTAAACTGGGGTGGAATAAAGCCGTTCTGCAGGGCCAGGAGGCAGAATACCGCCTCGATGGAACCGGATGCACTGGTGGTGTGGCCAGTGAAGGCCTTGGTGGAACTCACAGGAGGAATCTCCTCTGCAAAAATCCGTTTCAAAGCCGCGCTCTCCGAAGCGTCGTTATTGGGAGTGCCCGTTCCGTGGGCATTGATATAGTCTATGTCGCCAGGCTCAAGCCCGGCCAGCTGCAAAGCTTTCTGCATTGCCAGAAATGCCCCTTCTCCGTTCTCGGAAGAAGCCGTCTGGTGAAAAGCGTCACAGGCATTTCCAAAGCCGGAAAGGCGGGCCAGGGGTTTCGCTCCCCTTTCCCGGGCACTTTCGACCGTTTCCAGCACCAGATAGGCAGCCCCTTCCCCCAGATTAAGACCGGCCCGCGAAGCATCAAAGGGCCTGCAGGGCTGCCTGTCCAGAATCATGAGCGAATTGAAGCCGTTCAGATGATAGTTGGAAAGGCTTTCGCTGCCTCCTGCCACAACCCGCCTGTACTGTCCGGTACGCAGCAGATTGGCCCCGAACATCATGGCATTGGCAGCCGATGAACAGGCGGTAGAAAGGGTGGTGGCATCTTCAAAACCGCCTATAAAGAGGGCGGCCAGGTCTGTGGAAGCGCCGCAGGTATGGTCTGGAGAATACTGCGGGAACGATTTTTCCGTCAAATCCATTCCGCCCACCGTGGTTCCTCCAATCAGGCGCATACCGCTTCCATCGGGCAAACCAGCCTGTGCCAGGGCTTCCTGCAGGGCGCAGATGGACAGAAGAGTGGTACGGGGCCAACTTTCGGGCGCTCCGGTTTGGCGGGCCAGTTCCTCATTGGACAGAGGCACCTCCCCCACCGGGAAATCTTTCAGCCCGGTGGACAGGTATCGCACGGGTCCAATTCCCGGACGGGCATGGAGAAGGCTTTCGAAGTTGGCCTGTTTGCCCACCCCGATGGCGCTTACCACGCCGGCACCTGTTATGACCAGTACCTGCTCCAATTATTTGGTCCGATGACCGGCCACATAAGCGGCCATGACGGCCATGCTTTTGAACACCTCTTTTCCCTCGGCCGGAGACGCCAGGCGGATGCCGTAATTCTTCTCCAAAAGAACAATCAATTCCAGGACATCAATGGAGTCCAGACCCAGTCCGGCGTCTCCGAAAAGCGGGGCATCGTCTTCAATGTCTGCGGCCGTCATTCCGTCCAGGTTCAAGGCGTCAATTACCTTCAATTTGAGCTCATCAATCAAGTTTTCCATAATATTAACATTTTTATTATTTCCTAAAACAAATCCGTTTTATCAACTAACCAAGCGTTAGTTACATAATTTTCATCGGCCGGGCAGTCTATCCAAGCCACAAAGGCCGATTTTGTGCGGGAATCCTGGAAAGCCTGTCTCACAATCTCCCAAATCTGGGCCTCATCATAGCTTTCCAGCACAAAAGCGGAACTCTCTCCCCCCCATTTGTTGCGGATGGAAATCTCTCCGGATACGATGTTCGGAAGGGTGTAAACAAAGAGCGCCGGAGACGGGAAATCCTGCATGGACCGGGCATAGTTCCGGTCGTTGGCAACGCATCCTTCCCGGCTGAAAACAAGGACGGCGCGGTCTTCCCGGAAGGTGAAACGCTCCGGCTCGTCGTGCACCAGCATCTCGGCCAGAAGGAACCCCAGTTTGCTCAGGGTGTCCATCTTGAAGAACTTGGGATAGTCCCCCGCCCACTGGCGATACAGATCTGTAAGGGATGCCCCGCAGAGAATGCTTGCCTGTTTCACCGGCCACCTCCTTTTCTAAAGAGCAGGGCTCCGTTTACGCCGCCAAATCCGGACAGCAGTTTGACAAAGGCTTTCTTATCGGTTTTTCTTTCCCGGGCCGATACAGACACGGCCGGCTCTACTCCCATGGTGGAGAAACCTTTCGTGGGCAGCACCACGCCGGTGTCGCAGGCTTGCATGGAAACGATGGATTCCAGGATACCGGCGGCGCCCATGGTATGGCCGAAAGTGCCTTTCAAAGCATTCACGGGAACCTCCTGCATGCCGGCCCGGTTCAGGGCTATGGCTTCCATCTGGTCGTTGTAGCGGGTGGCGGTACCATGCACGTTCACAAAAGCCAGTTCTTCCGGTTTTACAGAATCCAATACCACACGGAGGGCATTGTAACTCCCCTCTCCCATACGGGACGGGCCGGAGATGTGATTCGCATCATTCCTCACCGCACCATCCACCAATTCCCAGAGAGATTCTTCGCTTCGCTCAGAATGACAGGAAGAGGCCTCAAAAGGACAGGAGGAGAGGAGCATGGCGGCAGCGGCTTCTCCGAGGTTCAGGCCGTCCCTTCCGGCATCAAAAGGCGTGCAGGGATTCAGGGAAAGGGCTTTCAGGGACTGAAAACCGGTTACGATAAAACGGGACTGCACCTCGGCCCCGGCCACAAGCACATGGTCATAGGCGCCGCTTCGTATCATACGGATGCCCTGCAGCAGGGCGGCCAGGCCGGAAATGCAGGCATTGGACACCACAATGGGAGCCGTCATCACACCCAGCGCCCGGGCCAGCCGGGAGGCCGATACGGCCAGGGAAACATCTTCCGAGTCAATCTTCTCCACATTCCCCTTGATGGAGGAAAGCACCAGGCCCACGCGGGGGCCGGTGATATCTATTCCTGCATCGGCCACCGCAGCGCGGGAAGCCTGCAGCAGGATATGGTCAAAAAAGGACGCCTCTTCAAAGTCTCCACGCTCCAGCAGGGATGCATAGTAAGGCTCCGGCCATCCTTCGTACATCCGGAAGGCCGATTTTCCTTTGCGCACGGCCTCATAAACCCCGGCAGGAGTATTTCCCACCGGCGTAACCACGCCGCAGCCTAAGCAATATACCTTAGTCATCTTTCAACGCGGTTTTCAGGGATGCAGTGGCCAGCACTTCTCCCAGGGCAGTCCTCACTTCAATATCGGCCAAAGAGATGTTGAACACTTCCTGGCGAAGATATACGGAGGTTTCCAGCAGCTCTCCGGCCTTGGGGAGCCGGTGGAGCACGAATTTCCGGATTTGGCCTATGTAGCCTATGCTCACGGGAATGTGCAGGATATATTTGCTGTGGTAACCCACCCGGGTGGCACTGGCCTGGGCCATGTGCTCCAGAAGCCCGGCTGCGCACAGGCAACCGTCTTCCATCAGGAGGTTTCCATCCCCGGGGGTGAAGCTGACGCGGGTCTCTTCCTTCGTGTACAGCTCTATGTGGTCCACAAAGCGGAAGGGCGGCTGCTGCGGAAGAAGTTCCCCTATGGGTATATTATGGAATTGGCTGTCCATCAGGCCCAAAAATCATAAAAATTAAACCATTGGTCCGGATACTTCCTCGCCACTTTCTCCAGGGCAGATGCATACGCCTGTGCCAGGGAGCGGATTTTGGCGGTGTCTTCCCCATCGGCCTTCAGCTCCTGAGCCAGGATACGGAAGCTTTTTACAGACTCCTTCACCACAAATATAGCATAGGCCCTCGCTTCCTTTTTCAAGGCCATCGTAAAGGGGCCCGCCGGGAAAGAGGCTTCTTCCCCGAAGAAACGGCAGCGAACGGTTTTGGAGGAATCGAAGATGCGGTCGGCCGCTAAGGAAACCACGTCCCCGTTCTGGAGGGCGTCGTTCAGGATAAACAGGTGGGACATATCTTCCCGGATGGGAACCATCTGAACCCGCCCGTTGGAAAACAGGCGGGAGCGATGCTGCATAATGAGCTCATTTTCACCGGCATACACCAGCGCCTTGATGGGCTTGGGAGAAAGATCCATATACCCGGACAGCTCAAAATTGCCCACATGTGAGGAAAAGAGCATGTGCCTGCCTTCCTGACTTAACGCATCCTGGAGCCACCGGGGGTTTTCTTCCATGCGGAACTGCTTTCCGGCATAGGCGGCAAAGCGGTCAATCACCACCTTGCCCATGTTGTACATGTTGCGGAAGACATGCAGGAAACTGCGAAAGCGTCCATAGCGCATCCGCCGGCGGAAAAAGGCGTAGGAAGCCCTGCGGCCACGACTGTCAATGGCCACATAAACGGGAATGGAGAGAGCCATGAGCCCGTACATCAGGCTAAGCGGCAGGTAATGGGTGAGAACAATGAGTGCACCATGCATCCAGGGCGTCCCGTCCAGGCTCCCCTTCCACCGTTTATTGGAGGCTTCAGGCAAGTTTCTCCTGGATATACTGGCAGAACTGATCCAGGGTCAGAATCTGCTTGAAATCTTCCGGCTTCATCTTGAGCCCAAACGCTTCTTCCACCATGACAACCACGTCCACCACTTCTAAGGAATCAATACCCAGGTCTTCTTTCAGACGGGCCTGGTCCTGGATTTTGGATTCTTCAATTTCCAATTCTTCCACCAGAAAGGTGGTCACTTTTTCCTTGATTTGCTCAATAGTCATAATTTTCCTATTATTTCTTGATACATACTATAATACTATGGCCCTGGCCCAGTCCGTCGTGGATGCTTTCCACTTCCAGACCAGCTTCCCGGATGAGCCGGATAAAATCGTCCGAATGGTACATCTTGGAATTGCCGTTGGCCATTACCGTAAAATACAGACTGGTTAAAGTAAGGCAGAAGGCCGCCGGTTCGTATTTCTGGCGGTCCCAGAAGGTTTCCATAATCATGAGGCGGGTACTGGCTTCCATGGCCTTGGCCGCCCGAAGGAGGATACTCAGAATCTGGGCTTCGCTGAAGCAGTCCAGGAACTGGCTCATCCAAATCACGTCCGGATGCACATTATCCGGAAGCCCGTTGCCGGGGTCCAGCAGGTTGGTGCCATACCCGTGAATGCGAGAAGCATTGGGATCCCCTTTCACCGCCTCTTTCATCAGGCCGATTTGCTGGGGAAGGTCCACGATGGTCATTTCCACGGCAGGGTCGAAAGCGACGCACCGCTGGGAAAATCGGCCCGTATTGCCGCCTACGTCCATGATGCGGCGGGGTTTCCCGGCAAAAACGATGGGAAGGGCCTCATCGAAGGAATGGTCCGAATAAAAATGGTCAAAGCCGAACCAACTGTCCTGCACCTGCTTGGGAAGGGAGGAAAGGCCTTCGTAGATGGTGGGCCAGGGGCCAAAATGCCGGAGCCCGGCCGGCTTACCTTCCTTCAGAGCCTCTTCCAGATGGAAAAAACCTTCGTAATTGACATCGTTGTTGAAATCCATGTTGGTACGGGTGGCCTGGTCCGTGAGGAGGAACCAGCCCGCTTTGGTGAGATGGTACTCGTCTTTTTCAGGGTCAATAATCACCGTGCCGATGGATAAGGAAGCCTCCATGAGCACCTTGGCGGCATATTCGCTGATACCGGCGGCCCGGGCAATCTGCGGGAGGGTCATGGCGCCATCCCTCAGGCGCTCCAGGATTCCGAACTTGACCATGAGCCGGCTTACCTGGAAAACGATGGGACCAAATGCGATGAATTCCGCCAGCCGCTGCGCCTCGCGAGCACCCAGATGCTCGCGGGTATATGCTTTCTCGATGCTCGAAAAAAGGTTCATACGTGCAAAATAATTCGCAAATATAGCGTTTCTCGTCTTTTTTTCCTAATTTTGCAGTTCAATCTGACGGTTGGAAACCAAAGACTGGTTTCGCCATCGGACGCATCGTTACTAAAATGGAAAAGGGACCTATCTCTCAATTCATTACCCATCATTACCGTCATTTCAACGCGGCCTCTCTGGTAGATGCCGCCAAGGCCTATGAAGACCTCCTCAATAAAGGGGGCAAAATGTTCCTGGCCATGGCCGGTGCCATGTCCACCGCCGAACTGGGCCTTTCCCTGGCAGAAATGATCCGCCAGGACAAGATTTCCTTCGTCTGCTGCAGCGCCAACAACCTGGAGGAAGACATCATGAACCTGGTGGCCCACAGCCACTATTACAGGGTTCCCGGATACCGTGACCTCACCCCCAAGCAGGAGCAGGAACTCCTGGACAACCACTACAACCGTGTAACGGACACCTGCATCCCCGAGGAAGAGGCTTTCCGCCGTCTGGAGAAGCACCTGGTAGAGGTTTGGGACAAGGCCAAGGCCGAAGGCAAAAGATACCTCCCCTACGAGTTCATCTACCAGATGATCCGCAGCGGAGTCCTGGAGCAGTACTACGAGATCGACCCCAAGGACAGCTGGGTGGTGGCCGCCTGTGAGAAGAATATTCCCATCATCTGCCCCGCCTGGGAAGACTGCACCACCGGTAACATCTTCACCGCCCACGTCATCCGTGGAGAGTACGACCCTCACATGGTTATCCAGGGTGTGGAAGTGATGATGTTCCTGGTAGACTGGTACAAGCGCAACAGCCAGGGCGCCGGCGTAGGTTTCTTCCAGATTGGTGGCGGCACCGCCGGTGACTTTCCCATCTGCTGCGTTCCCATGATGGAACAGGACCTGGGCTGGACGGGCACTCCGCTCTGGGCCTATTTCTGCCAGATTTCGGATTCCACCACCTCCTACGGTTCTTATTCCGGTGCCGTTCCCAACGAGAAAATCACCTGGGGCAAGCTGGCACCCGACACGCCCAAGTTCATCGTAGAGTCCGACGCCACCATTGTGGCTCCGCTCATCTTCTCCTATGTCCTGGGCTGGTAAGAAATCTTTCAAAGCTTTATTCAAGAGCCTGTTCCCTTCAGGAGAGCAGGCTCTTGCTTCTCAAACCCTGTCCCCCATTGCCAGGGCCCGTCTGGAGGCCCGCCTGGAGGAATGGGTAAAAAACAAGGGGTATCGGCTCCCCCAGCGCTCCCTCATAGAAACGGCGCAAAGCATCGGCACCACCTATCCTATATTATATAGGTATTTCTCGGCCGATGGAAAAGACTTCCGCACCTGGCGCACGGCCCTTCGCATCCAGGACGCCATGGAACAGATCAAAGCAGAACCGGGCACTCCCCTTTCCACCATCGGCCGCCGCGTGGGTTTTTCAGACCGCAGCAACTTCGCCAACCACTTCAAGGCGCACACCGGCATGACGCCGGACCAGTGGAGAAAACTCAATTAATTTCCCCGGGAAATACTTTTTTTGAAAATTTCCATTAAGAGTCTGTTTTGAAATGATTGATATTTTTATTTATAGTTTATTTTTGTGGAAATTTTTCTTGAAAATTTTTGGCCATAGGGTTCCTATGGGTGAAAATTTTTGAGGAAAATTTACCAAAAAAACATAAAGAATTTATTGAATCATTTCAAAACAGACTCTAAATATTTGGAAATTGAAAAAATCTTCTTACATTTGCGGTGTACTAATGAACTAATACACTATAAAGATATGATTACTGTCAAAGACTTATCCTTCAGTTACGGGTCCAAGGGTGTGCTCAAAAACATCAACATGGAACTCAAAGGAGGCAATATCTACGGCCTCCTGGGAGAGAACGGTGTGGGTAAGACCACGCTCCTCACACTTCTTTGCGGGCTCAAGAAACCCCAGACCGGCTCCATCATCACCGACGGCCGTGCTCCCTTCGACCGTCAGCCTTCCCTGCTCGCAGAGCAGTTCTACCTTCCCGACGAGGTGAGTCCCATGCCCTGCAAGGCCCTGGACTTTGGCAAGGAAACGGGAGTCCACTGGCCCCAGTTCGACTTTAACAAGTACCTCACCCTGCTCCAGGAGTTTGAGGTAGATGCCACCCAGCGCATGGATTCCATGAGCTCCGGTCAGCTTAAGAAGACGTGGATTGCCTTTGCCCTCGCTTGCAACGCCCGCCACTATTTCATGGACGAACCCACCAACGGCCTGGATATTCCCTCCAAGAGCCAGTTCCGCAAGGCCATCATGAAATACACTTCCGACGAAAGCGCTATTGTCATTTCCACCCATCAGGTGAGGGATTTGGAAGAAATCATAGACCCCATCATCATCCTGGACAAAAAAGACGTGCTTCTGAACGCCAGCCTGCAGACCATTACTCAGAAGCTTTTCTTCGACTATGGTTCCCAGCTTCATCCAGAAGCCCTCTATCTGGAAAATACGCCTTCCGGTGCCATCCAGGTATATCCCAATACCTCCGGGGAAGAGTCCAAGGTGAACCTGGAAGCCCTCTTCAACGCCGTGCATAGCCACAAAGATGTCATCAAAGCCTTATTTGCTTAATTCGAATTGCCTTATGAAAAGTGAAGTATTCAACGGCTCCCGTTTCTGGACCTATTTCAAATATGATTTCACCCAGATGTGGCGCAACCACATGAAAGCCGCCATCGTGATTGGCCTGGCGGGTCTCATCTTCTACATTATCGGCATTGCTTTCAACGCCACCTTCAACCATGTCTGGCAGGCTCCCGGCTTCAGGGGACGCATGATTGTTTTCATTCTCTCCGCCATGGCCCTGCAATTGTATCAAGCGCGTACCTACGGCTATTTGACTGACCGGAGAAAAGGGGCCGCCTGGCTCATGATTCCGGCATCGGCCTTAAATGGCTGTCCATGATCATCATCACCCTCCTTGTGATTCCCGTGGCCTTCCTCTGCACCTATGCTGCGGTTGACGGTATTCTGAGCCTGGCCGACCCCACCTACGGGAAAGTTCTTCTGACTTCTTCCACCCAGTTTGTCAAGAATATAAACGAGGCGTTGATAGAAACCAACGCGGAGTACAACACCACCTGGAACCTGGGCGTTTTCGTTTTGCCGATGCTTGTTTCGCACTGCGTGAATTATCTCTATTCCTTTGCGGAATCTGCTTCAAGCGCAACAAAATCCTCTGGGCCATCCTGCTTGTCTTCGGAATCAGCATTGTATGGTCTTCACTGGCCGCCTTCTTGGGAATCAACTATTCCATCGAGATCGAAGATGTGGAGGAGGCGGAAGTGGTCATTCGCCAGGCCCTTATATGGACAAACATTCTGGGTGGCTTATTGACTGTGGCCCTTTCCGGCGGTATCTTCTACAGAATCAAAACCTTAAAGCATTAGAATTATGGACTTTCACGGAGAAAAACCCATCTACCTCCAGATAGCGGACGTGTTCTGCGAGAACATCCTGTCCGGTGCCCTGAAGGCCGATGACAGAATTCCGTCGGTCCGCGAGTACGGCGTCCAGATTGGAGTAAACCCCAACACAGTCATGCGCGTTTACGAGAAGCTAACCGCCGATGGAATCATTTACAACAAACGCGGAATAGGATACTTTGTTTTCCCCGATGCCCGCGATAATATTTTAGAAGCCCAGAGGGCCGATTTCCTGGAAAGGGAGGTCCCTGCCATCAAGAGAAAGATGGAACTGCTGGGCGTAGATGCCAAGATTTTCAATTAGAATGAACGATATGAAAAAAATGTTGCTTGCCCTTTGCACGCTGGCCCTTGCCACCAGCTGCATCTATTCTGTGAATCTGAATTTGGGAAACCGCATCGTCTGCAAGGGCAATGTGAAGACCGAGGAAATGGACCTGGGTCCTTTCAGCCAGGTGGTCGTGAACGGATCGGCCGATTTGGAAATTATCCAGAAAGGCACCTGCTCCGTAAAGGTGGAAGCCAATGAAGAAGTGTTCCAGTACCTGGATTATCGCGTAGAAAACGGCGCTCTTATCCTGGAAACCAAGAAAGACGGAAACCCTGTCCAACTTTCGGCCAACACCTTCAACGTATATGTCTATGTGCCCGAAATGGAAAGCCTGGCCATCAACGGAGCGGCCGATGCCAAGCTGAAATCCTATACCTCCGACAAGGATGTATCCATTGAAGTCAATGGAAGCGCGGACATGGAACTGGATTACATCCAAGTCCCTTCCCTTTCTTTCACCATCAACGGTGCAGGGGATGTGGAGGCCAAACACATTGATGTGGAAGACCTCTCCATCAGCATCAATGGAGCCGGAGACATGGAGATTGGCGGCAAGGCCGGCTATGCCAAAATGCACGTAAGCGGTGCCGGAGACATTGACGCTTTGGAACTGGACTGCCCGCGGATTGACAAGAGCAAGACAGGAGTTGCCAGCATCCGTGTCCGGAAAGACTAACAAACATATAATATTGAGCAGAAAGAGGGGCCTTACCAGCCCCTCTTGATGTTTTCTGCCATTTCATGCGCCAGGCGAGCCCGGGCTTCCCGGGAATACCAGGCAATGTGGGGGCTGAACAGCAGACGCTCCGGATGCACCAGATGCATCAGGGGGCTGTCCTGCGGCAGCGGTTCTTTGACATAGACGTCTATGGCGGCGCCGGCAATGAGGCCTTCGTCCAGGGCACGGGCCAGATCGGCCTCTACTGCTATGCCTCCCCTGCCGGTGTTAACAAGGTACGCCGAGGATTTCATTTGCCGGAACTGTTCGTAGCCGATGAGCCCGGCCGTGCGCTCATTATAAGGGGCGTGGATGGAAATGACGTCCGAACGCCGGAGCAGCTCTTCCAGGCCCACGCAGGGATAATCCTTGCAATGGCCGGTGCCGGAGGAGGAAAAATAAATCACTTCCATGCCAAAAGCCCTGGCAATGGAAGCCACTTTCTGGCCGATGGCGCCCATGCCCACAATCCCCAGCGTTTTCCCGGCCAGTTCTATGAAGGGATGGCGGTAATCCACGTGAACGGGATTCTTGCTGTAATCTCCGGACTGCACAAAATCCTGATAATGAAAGGCCTGGCCCGCAAGGTTCAAAATATGCATCCAGGCCGTCTGGGCCACGGAATCGGTGGAATAGGCCGTCACATTGCGTACAATCACTCCCCTTTTTTCACACAGGGCCACATCTATGTTGTTGATGCCTGTTCCGGCTTCACAGATGAGCTTGAGCTTGGGGGCGGCATCCAGGAATTCCTGGTTCACAATGATTTTATTGAGGCAGGCCACATCGGCATCCTTCACCCGCTCGCGGGCCTGCTGTGCCGTAGAAGAAGGATAACAGACCAATTCTCCCAGGGCAGCCATCTCTTCCAAGGAAGCATCTCCCATAGATATAGCATCCAAAAATACTATTTTCATAATTTTTGTCGAGTAAGTGGAGGGGAATTTCACCCCTCCCTTCTCTCGGAACCGTGCTTGACAGTCTCCCGTCACACGGCTCTTCGTACTTACTCCTTTTT